>JAGBZE010000110.1 GCA_017628435.1 Akkermansia sp. | reverse complement strand
TTAGTGCGCAGCCTGGCGGCCGCGCAAAGAAATGAAAATTACCTGAGATTTCTCAGGTAATTTTGTTTACAGGTGCGGCAACCGCCGCACACAAACTCACAATTCTGCATTCTGACTTCTGAAATCTGCATTCGCCAAACTCCCATTTGGCGGGAAACTTCGGCTTAGCAGGAGTTACCGATTAGCTATTCACTCCCATTGACGCATTGAGTGCTTGCGTGAGTGCGGGGCGGTGGTAGAATCAGAGCATGGAATTCACCCCGGAGGCAGAGGCGCATATACTGAAGCTGTTTCGCAAGGAAGCCCTGAGAAACGGGCAACGGCAGCTTATCCAGCTGGTGCTGGCGGGGCAGAATGCGCTGGGGGTGCTGCCCACCGGGCACGGCAAGAGCCTGTGCTACCAGGCCGCGGCAGAGCTGCTGGGGGGAACGAGTCTGGTGATTTCGCCGCTCATTGCCCTCATGCGCGACCAATGCGAGACCCTGCGCGCCCTGGGCATAAGTGCTGCGCGTTTTGATTCCACCCTGGCACCGGAGGAACGAGCAGCCGTGCTACAGGATACCGCCAGCGGGCAGCTCCGCATCCTCTTTGTGGCCCCGGAATCACTGGAAAACCGGGAGCTGCGCCACACGCTGGCCGCCACAGGCATAGCCCTCATGGTGGTGGATGAAGCGCACTGCGTCTCCGAATGGGGCCACAGTTTCCGCCCGGATTACCTGAAGCTCCCCACCCTGCAGCAGGAACTGAGCCCCCACGCTACCCTGGCCCTCACCGCCACGGCCACGCCGCGCGTGCAGAGCGACCTGGGCCGGGCCTTCGGCATACCCGAGGAGAATCGCGTGGTGCTGCCGCCTTACCGCAGCAGTATCACCCGCATCTGCCGCCCGGTAGAGGACCGCATGGCCGCCCTGCTCCCCTACCTGGCAGAGGCCGCCAACCTGCCCGCCATCGTCTACTGCCGCACCCGCAAGGAAAGCGAGTGGCTTGCCGGGGAACTCGCCCGCCTGGGCTACCCAGCCGCTTATTACCACGCCGGCCTGCCCGCCGACCAGCGCGAGCAGCTGCAGGATGCTTTCCTGCGCAATGAAATCACCGTGCTGGTGGCCACCATTGCTTTCGGCATGGGCATTGATAAGCCGGATGTACGCTCCGTGGTGCATTGGAGCACGCCATCCTCGCCTGAATCCTACCTGCAGGAATCCGGCCGCGCCGGGCGCGATGGAGCCCCCTGCACCAGCCTCATTCTGCTGCATGCGCCGGATCTGGTGGAGGCCCGCAACCGGATTCTGGCCGCAGAGCCGGACCCGGAGGGCGTGCTGCGCTGCGTGCGCTGGCTGATTCCCGCCGGGCGCCGCGTGGTTTCGCTCTGGGAGCTGGGCACCACCTGCGATGTGCCGGACGATGTACCCACGCGCGCGCTCATGCGGCTGCAGGACAGTGTGGAAATCGAAAGCAAGGGCAGCAAGTATTATAAAGTGAAGCCGCTTTTCCCTATGGCGACCATCACCGATGGACGCGATGCTGCCGAATGCGCCCGGCTCCGCTGGCTGGATGCCCACCGCGAAGGCGAGGTGGAGGACGCCGCACTGGCCTGGGATTGCAGCTTCGCCGAGGCGGTGGAGTATCTGTACGAATGCGAGGCCGCCGGCGAATGGAAGCTGACGATGCGCCAGCAGGCGCTCTGCCTGCACCAGCTGCCCTCTGCCCCCGCTGCCGATGCCCGCAGTGTGGCCGCCGAACTCAGCGCCGCTTTCGCCCGCCGACGGGAAGCCGACCTGGCCCGCCAGCAGCTGGTGGTGGATATGCTGATGGCCCCCACCTGCCTGAACCAGGCGCTGGAGGAATACTTCATGAACCAGAGCCGCCCCGCCTGCGGCCACTGCACCGCCTGCCTGGGTCTCACTACCACGCTTCCCCCTGCCCCCGAGCCGCCGCCCTATGACCCGGCTGCCTTCTGCACCCCGGATAAGCCCATGCCGGAGTTCGACCGCCCGGCTCAGCGCCGCCGCTTCCTGCTCGGCCTGCTCAGCCCCGGCCTCATGGCCCGCCGCCTCTGGGCCCACCCGGCCTATGGCACGGCTGCTGGCCAGGAATGGGAAAAAACGTAGGGAAGTACGAATTACGAATTACGAGTTACGAGTTACGAAGTAGTGAAATTCCCTGCCCGTTTCGGGCAGCATTCCTATCTCGCGGACACCGTCCGCGAAATTCTCTCTGCGCAGCAGAAATTCTCTCGCCAGCAAGGGCGAAATTCTCTCCGCGTAAGCGGAAATTCTCTCTGCCCGTCAGGACAGATGAAAGCGAATGGGAAGTACGAATTACGAGTAGAGAAATTCCCTGCCCGTTTCGGGCAGCATTCCTATCTCGCGGACCCCGCCCGCCTGCATCACCATTAATCCTTAATCCTTAATCCCTATTCCTTAATCCTTCTACAAAAAAACGGCGACCCGCGATAAAGCGAGTCGCCGTTTTTTGGTTAGTTAACCGTAAAGCTTATTCAGCGATGGTCACCTTGGCGTTGCGGGCCAGGAGGTCGATGACCTTGGAGGTAATCACGCTCAGGCGGATGCCCTGCACGCGATTCTCGCGGTACATCTTGCGGATGAAGTTCTTGAGGTTCTTCTCCTTAGCCTGCTGAGCCATGCTGGCCATAGCCTCGAGCATCTCCTGCTCGGTGGCGATGATGTTCTCCTTGCGGGCAATCTCCTGCAGAGCGAAGTACACGCGCAGGTTGCGCTCGGTCTCCTTCATGGCCTCAGCGCGGAAAGCGTCCATATCCTTGGCCACGTCGTAGTTACCGGCCTGGATAGCGGCGTACATCTTGCGCTGCACGGTGTTCTCGTTCTCACGCTCCACCAGGTCCTGGGGAAGAGCGAAGGAGAGCTGGTCAGCCAGCTTCTCGGAAATCTGGTCGGCCTTGGCCTCATCGTTGGCGCGGGTCTTGGAAGCCTTCAGGTTGGTGCGAACGATTTCCTTGATTTCGTCCATGCTCTTCTCGGGCAGAGCGCCGGCAAAAAGCTCGGGGGTAATCTCGGGCACGCGCTTCTCGCGCACTTCCTTCACGGTGCAGGAGAAGGTCACGTCCTTACCGGCAAGGTCGGAGATGGGGAAGTCTTCCTTCATGGTGAGCACGAGGTCCTTCACATCGCCGGCGGAAACACCTTCCAGGCCCTGGGGCAGACCGGGCATGAAGGAATCCTCCTCGATGGCCACCCAGTGACCCTCGCGGCCTTCCATGAAGCCAATGGGCTTGCCGCAGTACTCAGCGGTGGGCTTGCCCTCTACGCTGGTCTTGAAGTCGATAACCACGATATCGCCCTTGGCGGAAGCGCGCTCCACCACCACATGCTCGGCGGAGGATTCGGCATACTTCTGCAGGGTATCCTGCACTTCGTCATCGCTCACCTCATCGGTGGGGATGGAAACCTCGATACCCATGTACTCCGGCAGTTCGAACTCGGGAACGATGGTCAGGGTGGTCACAAGCTTGTAGGAACCATCAGCCTCCTCGGAGGTGGTGGGAGCGCCGAAGTCGAGCACCTTGAGCTCCGGGTTCTGCTCCAGAGCCTGATCCTGGGCGTCGGCCTTCACGCGGGCGTCGAGCTCATCAGCGATGCCCTCAGCGAAACGCTTGGCAATCACGCTCTTGGGAGCCTTGCCGGGACGGAAGCCGGGGATGCGGGCATTCTTGGCAAATGCGTTGATGGCGGCGTCCTTGATGGCGGTCACCTCAGCGGGGGAGGCAATAGCGGTAAGTGTTGCCTGGCAATCACTTGTCTTATCGATGGTAATGTCCATATTGATTATGTGTTAGAAAATCGTTATAGGAAATGCGCGCGCATTCTACTACAGCCTTGCACAAAAGGCAAGCGCATAACGAGACATAAATGCAAGGATGGCATTGACAAGGAAAATAAAAGCAGATAAACTGCGCGCATGCTGACGGGTATCCAGGAAAATCTGCTGCTGGGTGGGATGCTTTCCCTGCTGGCAGGTCTGAGCACCGGCATTGGTGCAGCGCTGGCGCTTTTTGTGAAGCGCACCGATACGCGCATGCTCACCTTTGCGCTGGGTGCCAGTGCGGGGGTGATGGTGTATATCTCCTTCATGGAGCTCATGCCCTCTGCCGCAGATATGCTGGCAGAAAATGCCAAATGGGTGACCACGCTGGCCTTCTTTGGCGGCATGGCCCTGGCCTGTATCATCGACCGACTGATTCCCGAGGACGAAAACCCGCACGAAGTGCCCGCCCCGGGTAGTCTGGAGGCCGTGCAGCCCACGGGCGAATTCTCCGGCAATGCCAAGCTGCGCCGCTCCGCCCTGCTCTTCACCCTGGCCATTGCCATTCACAACTTTCCGGAAGGCATTGCCACCGTAGCCTCTGCCTTTGATAACACCGGTATTGCCACCTCCGTGGCCCTGGCCGTGGCCATTCACAACGTGCCGGAAGGCATTGCCGTGGCGCTTCCCCTGCTCTACGGCACCGGCAACCGCCGCAAGGCCTTCAGCTGGGCCCTGCTTTCCGGTCTGGCCGAGCCACTGGGAGCCCTGGTGGGCATGCTCATTCTGCTGCCCTTCCTGAGCCCCTCCCTGCTGGCTGTGCTCTTTGCCTGCGTGGCGGGTATCATGGTCTACATCTCCTTCGATGAACTCCTGCCCATGGCCGAACGCTGGGGCCACCACCACCTGAGCATCTACGGCGTGGCCACCGGCATGCTCATCATGGCACTGGTGCTCTAAAAGCGGCGGATAATGCTGGCGGGCGCAAGCCCGCGGAATTTAACACATCAAAAATCCAAAATTCAAAATCCTACATCCCTGCGAATCCTCATTTTTTCGCTGGCGCCGAAAGCGGAGGCGTGATATGATGCAGGCATGAGCAAGTGGGCGAATGTAGACTGGACCGATGCCAACGACGTGTGGGACTTTATGATAAACCAGGGATGGTTTATCTTTGCGCTTACGCTGGTAGTGGGTATCGTGCTGAGCATGATGCTGAAACGCATTTTCCGTCCCCTGAACCACAAACTGCCGCGACTGGTGGGGGTGCTGGTGGAAAAAGCGGTGCTTACCCTGCTCTGGGTATTCGTGATTGTGCATGCGCTGCGTGCTGTGGGGGTGGATCTCATCAGCGTGCTGGGGGCAGCGGGCGTGGCTGGTATCGCCATCGGCTTCGCGGCGCAGACCGTGCTGAGCAACCTCATCAGCGGTATCTTCATCATGAGCGAGCGCAGCATCCGCCTGGGGGACTACATCACCACCGGCAGCATCTCCGGCACAGTGGAGAGCGTGAACCTGCTCTCCGTCACCCTGCGGCAGGTGGATAACTCCACCGTGCGCATCCCCTGTGAATCGCTGGTCAAATCACCCGTCATCAACATCACCGGCGATGCTCTGCGCCGCTGCGATTTTGACCTGGGCGTGGACTATGCCAGCGACCTGGAGCACGTACGGCAGGTTATCCTGAAGGTGATTGAGGAACAACCTCTGCTGGCCACAACACCGGCACCCGCGGTGCAATTCACAGGCTTTGGCGACAGCTCATTGAACCTGCACATCGGAGCCTGGTGCAAGACTGAAGATTACCACCAGGCCCGCTTTGCCTTCGGCAAGGCTATTCTGCAAGCCTTTGCCCAGGAGGGTATCAATATTCCCTTCCCCGTGCGCACAATACTGAACAGCAGCAAGAGCTGATAGCTCCTGCTGCTGCCAGCAAATCCCACGGACACGAAATTATTTAGCGGGTGTGGTCACCTTCACTGCGAAGGTCTTCACATCTGCCGGGGCCTTCCCCTTCTCCCAGGGGCGGGCATACACCACGCGCACCGTGGTCTTACCTGCGCGCCGACCGATGATATTGAGCGTGGTAGGCACCGGGAACCCGCAGCAGAAGGAATCATCCTGCTGTGCAGCATTGACCAGCTCCACCTGCACCGGAGATTTTGCAGGAATCTTACCGTCCACCCGCCAGATGTAGCCGGTGGTGGGATTTCCATTCAGCACCACCGAAATCTGCTCACCCACCTTCAGATTCACGGGGATGGGAGCCGGTTCAGCCTCCGCCGACAGGACAGGCAGAGCCGACATCGCCGCCGGTATCACATAACGCAAGGTGTTCATACCAATCTCAGTACCACCATAGCCCCGAAAAGTCAATACTAAAGCAGATGGCAAAGTGGGAATCCCTGAAAACGCACAACTGGCGATTTGTCGGAATGATGGCTCGCGTCAGCGAGTGGAATTCAAAAGCCCGTGAAACGGGCGGCCTATCAATAGCGAGGCGGTAGAGCGCACCTTGCGTCAGCATGGTGCGCGGAACCCCTCGTAAAGAAAAAAATAAGGAATAGGAACCCGTGGAACGGGTGACAGAAACGCATGGCTTAAGAATCGTGTCAGGACGAACAAATAGCTATTCTTTCATAGAGAATTTATATTGAAATTAAGGCGCATATGTAGCAACCCTCTCTGTCGCCCGTTCCACGGGTTCCTATTCCTTATTTTTTCTTTACGAGGGGTTCCGCGCACCATGCTGACGCAAGGTGCGCTCTACCGCCTCGCTATTGATAGGCCGCCCGTTTCACGGGCTTTTGAATTCCACTCGCTGACGCG
>JAGBZE010000008.1 GCA_017628435.1 Akkermansia sp. | reverse complement strand
GTTCTTCAACCAGGGGAAGAGCCTGCTCCCACACAGCATAGGCATCCGCCCAGCGCTTCAGTTCGGTCAGGGCATAGCCGCGGCCGAGCATGGCTGTCAGGCGGTTCCCCTGCTCCTCCGGCACATCTGCCGGCAACTTCTCCATAGCCACGGCATAAGCTGCCTCGGCCTCGGCAATCTTGCCCTGCTGGTCCAGAATCTGCCCCAGCAGCAAATTCACTCGGCCCAGAGAGGCAGCATCATTCGCAGCACATTGCAGGCGAAGCTTCAAACATTCCTCCAGCAGAGGCAAAGCCTCGCTGGCGCGACCAAGTTCCATATAACAGCGGGCTGCACCCTCCAGCGGCTGAATCTTCAACAACGCTGGCTGAGCATCTGCAAGAGCTGCGTTGAAATCCTGCAGCGCCGTCTGGTAATTCTGCACCATGAAGTGCATCCAGCCGCGCTGGTCGTACAGGCAAGGCCAGAAAGCATTTCCCCGCAGCACGCGGCCCTCGGCCATGCCCTGGGAACGGTGCATAAGCGCAAGCGCCGTAACATGATGCCCGCGTTCCTGCTCTATGACAGCAAGTTGACGCAGCGCCAATAGACGAGTTGAAACATCGGCAAGACTATTGCCGGGATTATTTTCAGCCATGCGCAGCATCGGCTCTGCAGCAGCTGCATCCCCCAATGCCAGCAAGGCAGTACCGCGACTCACCGCACCCTCCGGACGCACGGTGCGCAGATTCTCCACCTCTGCCAGAGCAGAGCGAAACTTCTCCTCAGCCTGAGCCTTGTCTCCGGCGCAGCGATAAAGCTCTCCCATATGTACCAGCGCCATCGAACGCAGCTGGCAGGTTCCTTCATCAGAGTTCGTCATCTCCGACAGCAGCATCTCCAACGCAGCCAGTGAGGTCGCACTATCCTGTGAGGCACAAGCCTCAAGAGCAATCAGCTGCCCCAGCGCTTCCTGTCGCCAGTTCTCCTGCTTATTTTCAGCAAAATACCGGGCAGCCAGCTTATAGTAAACAGAGCCCTCAGCATAAAAATGCTCCGTAGTCAAGGCATTGCCGGCCTGCAAGGCGCGGTAGGCCCATTCTATACTATGCGGAGCCTGTTTAAAAAGAGGAGTCAGAACAGAGATGGCGGCCTCTGCCTTGCCACGATCCAGTAATGCATCTGCCAGACACCATTCAGCTTCAAGCCGAACCTCGGATTCCTGAATCCACCCAAAAGCAGACTGGGTATCCATAGCAGCTTTGAGCAGCTCTTCCTCCCCGGCAGATGCAAGCCGCATAAAATTCAGCACATTCTGGGAAGCAGCCTCATTCAAGGCCTTCTGCACCATGCCGGAACAAGTAGCCTGCAGATAGCCGGTTTTCTCGCCCTGCGAATGGCCGATATAATACGTACCCAGGAAAAAACCAACCGATACAAGCCCGGCCAGACCGAGCCCGCACCACCTGACCCAGGGGCGGAATTCAAGCATCTCCTCCACCACAGAATGGGTGGAGGCCTCTACGGATTTCTCCTCTTCCATCACTACAGGTTCTGCGTCAGGCGTTCACCTGGTCAAGATGGAAAGCGCTGTGTACCACGCGGGCAGCCTGCTCAATATCTCCAGCCTCCACGGTGGTGGAAATGCGAATTTCAGAGGTGGCAATCATGCCGGTAGAAATACCGGCATCAGCCAGAGCCTGGAACATTGTGGCGGCTACACCCGTGTGGGAACGCATACCTACGCCTACCACAGAAAGCTTGGCAAGGCCAGCTTCTGTCTCCAGGCGGGCAGATTCACCCAGCTGGGGGAGCACAGACTTGAGCGCGGCCTGAGCAGCGCCCAGGTCATTCATGTTCATAGTGAAAGATTGGCGGGCCTGACCGTCGTGAGCAGTATTGGCCACAATCATATCCACATTAATCTCAGCATTGGAGAGAGCGGAGAGAATGACAGCCGTGTATGCCACGGGAGCGGTGATGCCCGAAACAGTGACACGGGCCTGATTGCGTTCGATTGAGACGCCTCGCACGGCGAGGGACTCCATAGCGGAAGTTTCTTCTTGCACGATAGTACCTGGGTTGTTGTTCATGGAATTGCGGACTTCAAACACGACGCCGAATTTCTTGGCGAATTCAACGGAACGTGCCTGCATGACCTTGGAACCGCTGGAAGCCATCTCCAGCATCTCTTCATAGGAAAGTACGGAAATCTTACGGGCATCTTTCACCACACGCGGGTCACAGGTGTAAACACCATCTACGTCGGTGAAAATCTGGCACAGGTCAGCGTTCACCGCTGCAGCCATAGCAATGGCGGAAAGGTCGGAACCACCGCGGCCCAGGGTATGGATAGTGCCATCCTCGCTCACGCCTTGGAAACCGGCACACACCACAATGTAATCGTCCTCCAGCGCTTTAATAACGCGGGCGGGGTCAATGGAGTGAATGCGTCCGCGGGTATGAGAACCATAGGTGCACACACCGGCTTGCTGGCCCGTGAAGCTCATGGCCTTGTAGCCCATCTCAGTAATAGCCATGCAGAGCAGCGCAATGCTCTGCTGCTCGCCCGTGGCCAGCAGCATATCCAGCTCGCGCTCGGGCGGATTGTCCATTACCTGGTGAGCCAGGCCGATAAGGCTGTCTGTCACACCGCTCATGGCCGAGATAACCGCCATGATTTTGTTGCCCTCTTTCTTAACCTCAATCAGTCTGCGGGCTACATTGCGGATGCGGTCGATGGTGCCCACGGAGGAGCCACCGTATTTCTGTACTATGAGTGCCATGGTCGGTTGGTCTTATGAGTTGAAGGTTTCGATGCGGAACACTGCCGGATGCGGGGCTATGCAGCCACTCTCCACTATTTCCTTGAGAGCGCTCTTAAGCTTGCCCCACGAGCAGGCATGCAGGGTGAATACAAGGTCGTTCTCCACATTCTCGGACTCCTCGTCCTCGTGGCGTGTTGAATATGTGGAAGAAATACTGATATCATACTTGGCCAGCACCTGGGCAATGGAGGCAATCACACCGGAACGGCGGCTGGGCACCAGGAAACGCACGTAATAGGGCGTCACAGTATCCTCCTGCGGCATGATGTCCAGGGTCTTGGTGTACGGGTGGAAACCGGTGTGGAATTCCGGGTGGCGCAGGTCTCGCATGGCCATCACAATATCGCCGATAACAGCACTGGCTGTCGGGTTCTTACCCGCACCACGGCCGTAGAAAATAGTCTCGCCTACAATATCGCCCTTCACAGCAATGGCGTTGAACACACCGTTTACATTGGCCAGCAAGTGCTCACGCGGCACGAAGCTGGGCTGTACGCGCAGCTCCAGGGCATCGGTATCGGGATGATGCTTGATGACCACCAGCAGCTTGATGGTGTAGCCCATCTGGTGTGCAAAGCGGAAATCGGTCGCGGTTACTCGCTCGATACCGTAAACAGATATGCGGTCGGGGGAAATCGGAGTACCATAGGCCAGCATAGCCAGAATAAGAGCCTTATGGGCAGCATCCCAGCCGTTGATATCCAGAGTGGGGTCAGCCTCAGCAAAACCCTTGGCCTGAGCGCGGGAGAGCGCAGTCTCAAAGGAAACGCCCTTGCGCTCCATGGAAGAGAGAATATAGTTACTGGTACCGTTGATAATACCGGCAATACTCTCCACGTTGTTGCAGATGAGAGAATTCTGCAGACTCTGAATAATCGGGATACCACCACCACAGGAAGCTTCGAAATACAGCGGCACTCCTTGCTGGGCGGAAAGCATGAAAAGTTCATTGCCATATTCGGCAAGCAACGCCTTGTTACCGGTCACCACGGGCTTACCGGCTTTTAATGCACTGGTCACCAGCTCATAAGCCTCAGTCGTGCCGCCTATCAGCTCGATGATGATATCTATCTCCGGGTCTGCCACCAGCTCGCGCCAGTCGTCCGTCAGCATCTCAGGGGCAATATCCACCTCGCGCTGGCGGCTCATATCCCGTACGGCCACCTTCTTGACGGAGTAATGCATCTGGGCGCGAGCCTCAAGCAATTCATGATTGCGGCACAGCGTCTCATACACACCCGTACCCACGGTTCCAAGCCCTGCCAGGCCAAGCTGAAGCGGTTTTTCTGTCATTTGCGGGCGCAATTCTACACAATTTTTCACCCCGGCACAAGTCAATATTCTGACCGCATCCCATTTTAATCGCGAGCTTCCTTCGTCTGTATACCATCTTCATATCCTTCACATCTCCAAAATCGCTAAAAAAACAGAATTGACCAGCCACACCTAAATTGCTATAAAACGCTCACACCATCGAGGTTCACTCATTAAACAGGGGATGAGAGGATTTCTGCCTTGCAGAGAGAATTTCACGGTCTGTGCCAGCAAGATTTACAGGCTGTCCGTATTTGCACTTGCGGAAGGGATGAGCATCATGATACATTGATACCCTGATGAGCAACAAGTGTATTCTGATTGCAGAAGATGACCCGGCCATTCGCCGGGTTCTGGCGGATTCTCTGACCGGTGCGGGCTATGAGGTGCGCACGGCACCGAATGGCCGGGCAGCGCTGGAATTATTGCTCTCCACCCCGATTAACCTGGCGCTGCTGGACGTGAACATGCCGGAGATAAGCGGGTTCAAGTTGCTGCGGATGATGCAGAAGGAATGCCCCGGGATTCCAAGTATTGTTCTCACGGCCTGCGGCGATGAGCAGGACCGCGTGAAAGGTCTGCAGCTGGGGGCGGATGACTATGTGGTGAAGCCTTTCAGTATTGCCGAGCTGCTAGCGCGCGTGGCTGCGGTGCTGCGGCGCTCTCCCGGGCGCACGCTGGCGGTGGCTCAGGTACTGAGCTTCCCCGGCGGCACGCTGGATGGCGAAACCCGACAGGCCCGGTTTGATGACGGCACTCCGATTCCTCTCACCGAAAAGGAATTTGAACTTTTCCGCTATTTTCTGACCCACCCCGGGCGCATCATCCCGCAGGAGGAGCTGCTGGTGCGTGTGTGGGGCAGCACCAGCCGGGCAGCCCAGACCCGCACGGTGGCGGTCACCCTCACACGCCTGCGCGAAAAGCTGGGAGCCACCCCTTCCTCTCACATTGAAACCATCCGCGGACGCGGATACCGCTGGAACGAAATATGAACAAGAAGCTGATTCTCATTATCACCCTTTTCTCCCTGCTCACCCTGGGCGCTGCTGCCTGGCTGGGCTACGAAGCCTATACGCTGGATGCTCGTCTCCTCCAGATTGACAAGGAAGCACAGCAGAAGCGCCTTGTAGAGCTCTCCCTGCCCCGCATACAGGCAGAGATAAGCAGGTTGCTCGAACAGGAACGAAATAAGCTGGGCTATGCACCCCCTATCGGCCAGCTTATTTATGCCCCGCCTACTGAAAACATGCCGGATTACGTGCGGGGCTATTTCCTGCATACTCCGGCGGGGCTCCAGGTGCCGGAGGGGCAGGAAGAACTGGCTGCCGAGATTGAGGGCAAACCGGCCATCATCGATACCATCCGCAGAAAGGCCTACAATCCCTCTGCCCCGGTATATGACCCGACAAAGCCCACCCACAAGACAATCGACCGCAAGACTCAGCTGCCCGTATTCGGTGTATACGAGGCAGAGAATCAGGATTTCAGCCTGCCTCTCGAAATGAAGGGAGAGCCCGGCCCCTTCTATTCCTGGTTCTACATTGATGACATGCTCTACATGCGCAACATCCGCACCACACATGGCTCAGCCGCTGAAGGCATATTACTGGATGCGGAAAAACTGGCCAAGCGGCTGATGCCCTTTGTGGAGCCAGCCCTGAAGGGTGCCAGCATCACCCTCTGCAGGAAGAACGAAGCAGCCAACCTCTCCCCGCTCCCCATGGTGCTGAGCCCGGGAAATGATGTGGAGGTGCCGGATACCGCAGCCCGCCGCGAGGCGATGCGAGGCACGCTGGCTTCCGCCACCCTGGTGACAGTGCTGGCCGTGGGGATTCTCTTCGGGCTCTTGTTCTTCTATGGCCGGCTGGAACGGCGACGTGCCGATTTTGTCTCCGCCGTGACGCACGAGCTGCGCACCCCGCTCACCAGCTTCTCCCTCATGACCGAGATGCTGAAGAACAAGCTGGTACCGGCAGAGAAGCTCGATGAATACCACGAAACCCTGCACCAGGAAAGCCAACGGCTCGGGCACCTGGTGGAAAATGTGCTGGCCTTTGCCAGGCTGACCCGAGGCAAGCAGCGAGGCCGTGCCGACAAGGCCCCCTGCCCGCAGCTCATCAACCGAGCTCTGGAAAAAGTGGAGTTCCGACTCAAGGAGGCGGGGTTCCGGGTTCAGGTGAAGCACGATAATCGTGCTGAACTCATTTCCCTGCAAACGGATGTCATTTCGCTGGAGCAGATTTTCACCAATCTGGCGGATAACGCCATCAAATACGCCACCACTGCGCCGCACCCCACCATCAGTATTACCACCATGCGCGGGCACAACACCCTCAATATCCGCTTTGCTGATAACGGACCAGGCATTCCGGCCAGACTGCAGCGCGGTATATTCCGTCCCTTCTCCCGCTCCGCCAGGGATGTGGAGGGCCGCAAGCCGGGTGTGGGGCTGGGGCTGGCACTTTCCAGGGATATTGCCCGCAGCATAGGCGGTGAACTCACGCTGGAAAAGAGCGATGAACACGGCTCTGCCTTCACCCTGACCCTGCCTCTCTGATTCCCTTTATGTTCGTCATCAGCACAGTAGGCATTGGCTGCGTATTATTCGGCTACATGCTGTGGCGGATCATCTGGCCGCTGCCGCTGCGCTGGTGGTGGAAAGTGCTGCTCTGCGTGCCCCTGGGCCTGGGTGCCTTCCGATACCCGCTGCTGTATAAAATATACGGCGGCCACTTCTTCCGGCCAGCCTGCCCCATGGCCGTTGAACTGCTGTGCACCTGGCTTTTCACAGCCCTGCTGATTCTGCTGGTGCTGCTGCTTGCGATGGAACTGTTATTCCTTCTGCCATCCCTGATATGGAGGCGCAGCAAAAAACTGCACAAGGTGAAATTCACCCTGTTCAGCCTAGCGGCTCCGCTGGCCATGGGTACTGCCGCCTGGGGCATGTACCAGGCATTTACCCTGCCGGAGGTAAAGGAAATCACCCTGACTATTCCCAGACTGCAGCATCCAGTGCGCCTGGCCATGCTCACCGACCTGCATGCAGACCGCTACAAACAGGCAGAATTCTTCCGCGAAGTAGTAGCCCGCACCAACGCACTGCAGGCGGATGCAATCGTCATTACCGGAGATTTCGAGGATGGACACATTTACCAGCTCGCCCCGGCGCTGGCGCCGCTGCGCCACCTGAAATCCCGCTGGGGCACCTATGCCGTGCACGGGAATCACGACTACTTCTCAGGACACCAGGCATGGCAACGCTACCTGAGCAGCCTTGGCATTCGCTTTCTGAACAATGAACACGTGCTCCCCGGCCCGGGGCACCTGGTGCTGGCCGGCATTACCGACCCTGCTGCGGCGCGAGACAACGAAGAAGCACCCAATCTGGATAAAGCACTAGCCGGAGCTCCGCAGGACAAACCTACCATCCTGCTGGCACACCAACCCCGCATAGCCGTTGCAGCAGCCAGACACGGCGTGACTCTGCAACTCTCCGGCCACACCCATGGAGGCATGGCCCCAGGGTTGCGTCAACTCATTGCCCTCTCTAATGACGGCCTGGTTCAGGGCCTGTACCGCCGGGATAACACGCTGGTGTATGTCTCCAACGCAACATCCATCTGGTCAGGGCTCCCGCTCCGCCTGTTCACCCCGGCAGAAATCACCCTCATTCACCTCATCCCTCAGAGCTGAATTTTGCTTAACTTTTCCGTACTATTTGCTTGACGATTCAGAGGCAGAATTATACTATGAGCCAGACTCCGAATTTTCCCTGTTATAAACACCATGAAACAACAGCTTAATATCCTGACGGTACTGCTGGCAGCATGTGGCATGCAGGCCTCAGCCCAGGGGCCCACCCCCATAGCACCGGCCCCTGTACTGCCGGCCACCACAGCCAAGCCTGCAGCAACCACGTACACCATCACCACCAGCAAAGATTGGCAGAACCCGGCAGCTCTGCGTGACTCTCTGGCAAAAAAGATTCAAGCCCGACTGAAGAACAATGAGGAGAGCGCAATCAAGAGCTTCCTGAAGAGCGAATATAACCGACTGCTGCTGGCAAACTGGTATCTTGCCCACGCGGAAATTGCTTCTGAAAAAGCCTATGCAGACTACGCCGCAAACCTGGAAAAACAGCTGAACGACAGGAAGAAGAAACTTGCCGAAAGAGAGGCAGAGCTTCCCCTGCTTGGCGGTGAATCTGCCCAGGAAAGCGCCCGTTACTTTATCAACAAGCTGAAAGGGGAAATTGCCGAGCTGGAGGCAGAACTCAAGCAGCCCATGCGCCTGGCAGATGTGGTGAAACGTCCTCGCGCATCCAGGCTCATCGAGCTGATGGCCAATGACCTGGGCTGGCTGGGTGATGTTGTGTACAGCGGCGAATGCATCATGCCCGGACGCATGCTCAACATGCTGGCCAACATGATGGAACGCTACACCAAAATGCTGCCCAATGAACGCGTGCCCCGCGATATTGCCACAGCCACAGCCATCGAATACGCCCGCTTCGGCTGGACGGTGAACAATGCCTGTGAACGAGCCGAATACTTTGTACGCAACTGGCGCCAGAATCGCCTGCACCCGCAGTTCGATACGTTACCGTTCCTGCTGCGTCGCGTAACATGCGGCTGGAAAGGAGACCACAGCTCCGGCAAGCCGGAACGCCTTGAGTGGGCACTCAAGTACGTGCATCTGACCGATGAGCGCTACACAGGCTGCTGCTGGCGCTGCGGTTATGTGCTTCACAATGTCTACGGCGACAGCATTCACGGGTCCCCCTATTTCGAACCGTTTGAAGGCATGTACCTGAACAACCACCACAAGTTCACCCAGGAAGTGGGTGGCGTGTGCGGCGGTCTGTCCCATTTCGGTGCATCGGCAGCCTGTGCCAACGGCGTGCCCGGGCTCACCATGGGTGAACCTGCCCACTGTGCCTATGTGGTGTGGGTGGACGGCAAGTGGACCCCCGCCTATTCCGTGGACTGGCAGCGTGGTCTGCACTGGCGCCCGTGGATGGATAACTACAACTATTCCTCCCTGCACCTCACCACCGACCTGTATTCTCCCGAGCAGAAGAGCGCCACGCGCCTTTCCAATGCATACCGGGCCCTTGCTCAGATGGCCACGGACAGGCAGCAGGCTCACCAACTCTACCTGAAGGCCGAGGCTGCCCAGCCGCTGAATTACCCCGTGTACCGCGAGCATTCCGCCTTCCTCAAGGAACGCATGAAGCTGGACACCGCTGCCTGGATGGAGCTCAACAACAGCATCTGCACCAACCTGGTGCCCGTATACCCCGAATGCGCCTCCACCCTGGTGCGCAACTTTGTGTACGACAATCTGGCCCAGAGCGCAGCCAAGCCCGAGGAGCAGGAAGCCGCCTTTGCCTGTTTCTGGCAGAATATCAAGGAGCGCGGCCCCGAGCGCTGGAAGCTGCAGGAGCTGGCTGACAAGCAGATTGACATGCTCAACAAGGTCCGCAAAAATGCCGCCACGGACAACATCTGCACGGTATTCCGCAGCATGATGAACAACACCATCACCAAGAAAGACTACAGTTCCTACGTTCTTGAATGCGGCAACAACATGCTTAAGAAGCTGGACGAAGCTGGCAAGGGGCGTATCCTCACCATCATGACCGAGGCTATTTCCTCCGGCGAAGGCATGAGCCCCGAGGAACGAGCAAAAGCGCTGGCCAATGCCGTGCTCACCACCGAATCCATGCGCGATGCCGGCGCCTTCCAGGCCGTCAGCAAGCTCATTGCCCCTGCTCTGGCTCACGATAACCGCCCCATCGGCGAGTTTGAGGCATTCCCCGGCAAACTGGTATCTGAGGGTGGTGTGATTTTCGCCTCCTCCACCAGCCGCTGGGATAAGCCCGCCACGCATGCCAACGTGCTCACCCGCCAGGGGGGCCAGATTCACACCAACCGCGACAAGAACCCGTGGGTGGCGGTGAAACTGCCCAAGCACGCTACTATCAGCGGCGTGGTCATCGTGGCTCACAGCAATGGAGCAAACTGGCACCGTCTCAACAATCTCCAGATTCAGGTATCTGAAACCGGCAAGGACGACGACTGGCACAACGCCGGCCAGCTGACCGGCCCCTGCAAGCAGCGCATCACCCGCGTAGACCTGCAGGCCGAGCAGCCCAAGGCTCTGTATGTTCGAGTCATCCGCCCCGACACGCAGGAAGTCTTCCACATGGATGGTCTCTTCGTATACGGCACTCCCGCAGCCTGATTCACCTCACATTCTGCAACAATATGAAACTTGCATTTTCCTTACTGATGTGCCTGGCCGCCGCCTCTCTGATGCCGGTTCAGGCAGCCACGAAAGCAGCCACCTATGAACAGGCCCAGGCCAAGGTGAACGAGGAGGGCTACATCCTCTTCATCTACGGCGATGGCTGGGACAAGCGAGCCAAGGCGCAGATTACCGCCCTGTACAACGCCCCCGAGGTTGTGAAAGCCGCCGGCAAGGCCGTGATGATGCTCGTACCGCTTCCCGAAAGCATGAACGAGCAGCAGAAGGCCACGCTGGAAAAGACAATGGGTAAGCTTGCCCTGCCCCATGTGCACAGCAAGCACGCCTTCCCCGCCGTGGTCATGTACGACAAGACGGGCCGCATCTATACCTGGATTTCCGGTCCGGCCATGGTCTACCCCGAAGCCGGCCGCATCGCCCTCACCATCTCCCGCCGCAAGGCCGGTCTGCAGAAACAGCTGCAGATTATGGCCGCAGCTGCAGAAACCAAGGGCGAAGAACGAGCCAAGCTGCTCCTGCAGGCCTGCCGCGTCGAAAATCTGGAGCGCCCCGACCGCGTGCAACAGCTTATCAAAGCAGCTGACCCGGAGGATAAATCCGGCTGCCTGGCTGCCCTCAACTTCCACAACAACCCGCTGGGCGACAAGGTGAAGGACATGAAGCTGGCAGAGATTCTGGTAGAGATGGACAAGGCTATTGCAAATCCGCTGCACACCGTGCAGCAGAAACAGAATGCCTGCGCCTTCACCATCGGCACCATCCGCCGACGCGTCGGTGCCGGCGGCTCCGAACTCATCCGCAAATACGCACAGCAGATGAAAGCGCTCAACCCTGATTCTGTATTGGGGCAATCCGCAGATATCGTCATCCGCGACTGGGCTCCGGGCCTTCAGTATGTGCGCGGCTGGGCTCCCAACACACTCCCCATGCAGGGGGTGCCCACCGAACTGCTCGGCAAGCTCCCGATTGATACCGCCGGTAAATACGAGGTACGCTTCGAACCGTCCGGCGGCCGCAACCAGGCTCGTGTCACCCGCGTAGCGTTGTACGATGGAGACACTCTCGTCTGCGAGGATACTCGCCAGATTACCCTCACCTCCCCCGCCAGTTATTTTGTTCAAGGCGTCGAAATGGACAATCCCCGTATCTTTGTAACCTTCGATAATGCCGAGGATGCCCGTGATACCCGCGGCAAATTCATCATCCGCAAGAAGTAAGGACGGTTCTTCCAGAACAATTCAGACCGCGCGCCGGAGACAATTCCTGGCGCGTGGTTTATTTTACCTCGTAAAAACGCTGCATGAAAGCCGGATTCGATTCCTGATACAGAGTCTCGGCCAGAGTATCAGCCACATCAATCAATTTCTTCTCCAGATTACACAGGAAGGGAGACACCTGGTTGATGTGACCTGTACCGGCAAAATTGGTGCAGCCACAGGTATTCAGGCAGCGGTGACGCAGCACGCAAAGGCGGCATTCGGGAGTGGCATTACCCCGGGTAGCAATATAATACGCCTGTTTAGCACGGTCGATGCCAAGATACACGTTGCCAAAAGTTATCTCCGGGGTATCACCCACCCCGACCATGCGCGAACAGGGGAAAAAGTGGCCGTCCACCGAAACGGCGAGTTCCTGCTCGCCAATGGTGCAATGGGCGCAGGCGGAGTCCTCATCCCGGAAGGCGCTCCATATCTTATCCTCGATATTCTCCTCGCGTATGGGATTGCCCGCGCGGTAGGATTCCAGCATTTTTTCCTGCAAGGCATCCAATTGCTGGCACAGGGTCTCAAACTGGGTATCACTCCATTGGCTCCAATAGTCAAAGTTCAGTCCAATGATGCCATTGTAATGAGCACTCAGCCACTGCACGCCCTCACTGAGCCAGTGGTGATTTGACGGATTCACCACACAGATGACACGGCTGCGGAGCATGGGAAACTCCTGCAAAAGTTCCAGCGCACGTGCCACGGCAGCGTGGCTTCCCTGCCCATCGGCAAAGCGACGGTTCACATTGTGCATCTCCGGTGAGCCATCCACCGAAAGCCCCACCAGGAAATCCCGCTCCGCCATCCAGGCCAGACGCTCCCGGTTCAGCAGTGTGCCGTTCGTGGTTATGCCATAGCGCACCGCTACGCCCAGCTCCGCCGCGCGACGCTCCATATACGCATGACAATAGCGCAACAAATCCCACTCCAGCAGCGGCTCACCACCAAAAAAGCTCACATCCACCCCGCGCCCGGTGCGCAACGCTTCCGCCAGCCCGGTCTCCATGCCCAGCTCGGCCACCTCGCGGGTCATGGCATGCGCATACTTGCGCCCGGCGTAGCAATAAGCGCAACGCAGGGTGCAATCATGCGTGAGGCACAGGGTCAGCTGAAGTGGTTCTCTCACCGTGAGGCTCGTTTCTTACCTGGAAAGTGTTGATTCTTCCCGCGCCCTTCCCTGACAGCCTTTCTCCCGACCAGCCTCTGCGGGCTGGTACTTCCCTTCTTTTCCTGCGGCTTTACTACGGGTTCAAGCTGCACCTCCGGCGGCGGTAGAGGAGCGCCACTCAGCCGCTGAGAATGTTGCTGCTGCTGGCAGCCGGAAAGCACCACCGCTGCGGCCATGGGATACAGCAATTTCTTCTTATGGATAGATGGGTTGATTTTCATGGTGTCTGGTAGAATAACCTTGAGGCTTTAACAGGCGTTGAAATCCCGGAGCGTTCATTCATTTAACCACGCCACCAAATACCTGCGGTGGCACAACGCCTCCCAGGCTCTGCTGTTGCTGCTGCTGGCAACCAGATAACACGGCACTCCCCACAACAACTACTACAGCCACCGGGTACACAAGCTTCTTCTTATGCTCTTCGGGTTTAATTTCCATGTCCTTATACTAGCACTTACTCCCGGATCCTGCAAGTATAAAAACACCTGGTTCTCAAAGAATGAACCGCGCACCGGGGACACTCCCGATGCGCGGTTCCTGTTGTATGCAATGACGTTATTGGTTTATAAAATACTTACTTACCCAGCGCGGCGGCCCAGGTCTCGGCCTTGAAACCGGGAATCACCTTGCCGTCCTCGGTCACCAGAATCGGTCGCTTCA
This sequence comes from Akkermansia sp., assembly GCA_017628435.1. GTDB lineage: Bacteria > Verrucomicrobiota > Verrucomicrobiia > Verrucomicrobiales > Akkermansiaceae > Akkermansia. The sequence goes on along the minus strand of JAGBZE010000008.1, from coordinate 6,989 downwards.
CCAGCAGGCCATCCGTTGCCAGCAGGGCCAGCTGCTCTTCCTCGCTCATGGTTTTGAGCTGCTCCGCCAGATTCATTTCGCGGTATTTTACCCCGCAGGTGTTGAAAAACTTTTTCAGAGGCACACCACTTGCCTGCCACCAGCTACGCAGCTCCTCTGCACTCGGGTTCGCCTCAGCTATGTGACGGTCTGCAAATTCTACCCCCTGCTCGCTCAGCCACTTCTTTGCCTTCTTGCAGGTCGTGCACTTCGGATATTCGATAAATGTCGTATTCATGGTGCTACATTAGAACAATTCCAATGTCGTTGCAAGCAAAAAAGTAGGAATTGACAAAATTTCCTCAAAAAAGCAGAATTTTCATGATATTTTCCTTGCCAGATGGAAAAACGCGTGTATAATCTCTGCACCATGACCCGCAAAGGTGGTATCAACAAGACACGTAAGGCCGTGGCCAAGCGTTTCAAGGTGACCGGCACGGGCAAGGTTCTGCGTCGCAAGCAGGGTAAGCGTCACATTCTCCAGAAGAAGTCCAGCAAGCGCAAGCGCGCTCTTGGACGTCCCGCTCTGGTGGACGCCACCCAGGTTTGGGCAGTCAAGCAGAACATGCCCTTCGCTTAAGCCGAGGAACATGGCTACCAGCCAAGCACCGCTCGCATATCGGGCGGCCTTCATGCAGCCTTCCCCGCGATATACTGTCGGGGATTGAACAGGCGAGACTGCAAGGAGGTGAGGAAGAACAGTCTGTTCAACGCATATAGATAAAAAAGAACTATGGCACGTGCTACAAATGGGCCGGCATCCCGCGCCCGCCGCAAGCGCATCCTGCTTCGCGCCAAGGGCTTCCGCGGTTTCCGCAGCAAGCTCTTCCGCTACGCTAAGGATGCTGTTTACAAAGCATGGCAGTATGAGTACCGCGACCGTAAGAAGCGTAAGGGTCAGTTCCGTCGCCTCTGGACCGCTCGTATCTCCGCCGCCGTGCGTCCCCTCGGCCTGACCTACTCCCGTTTCATGGAGGGTCTCAAGGCTGCCAACATCGATCTGGACCGCAAGTCCCTGTCCGAGCTGGCCATCGCCAACCCGGAGGCTTTCAAGGCTGTTTTCGAGCAGGCCAAGAAGGCAATCGAGGCCAAGGAGGGTGCCACTCTCAAGGCATAAACAACCTTACGGCAACAAAAACATTAATTCCCTTAACCCCGGCTGGTTCGGTACTCCCGACCAGCCGGGTTTACTATATACCTGTTTTCCGGAGCATACGCTGTTATTTTGCTTGCAAAAGCGGAAGAGAAGGAGTAGAATAGCGCGCCCGCTGGCCGTGGCAGTTTATTCCGCCACAGGCCAAGAGGGAACACTAATACAATAAACACATCTCATTCTTCATAACATGAACGAACTTAAAGGTGCATGCATCATCGGTCAGTCCGGCGGTCCTACCGCTGTGATTAACGCCAGCGTACTGGGTGCTATCCAGACCGCTCTTAACGCTCCCCAGATTACCCGCGTACTGGGCGCCGCCAACGGTATCCGTGGCGTGCTCGACGGCAAGCTTTACGACATGGGCATGGAAGACCCGGTGGAGCTTGAACTGCTGAAGTTCACCCCCTCCTCCGCCCTGGGTACCTGCCGCTACAAGATGAAGAACCCGGATGTGGATCCGACCGACTACGAGAAGCTTCTGGAGACCTTCAAGAAGTTCGACGTGCGCTACTTCTTCTACAACGGTGGCAACGACTCCATGGACACCTGCAACAAGATTTCCAAGTTCATGGAGAAGAGTGGCTACGAGTGCCGCGTGATGGGCATTCCCAAGACCATCGACAACGACTTGTTCGGCACCGACCACTGCCCCGGTTTCGCCTCTGCAGCTAAGTACATCGCCACTTCCGTGATGGAAGTGAAGCACGATGCCTGCTGCTACGACACCGGCATGGTGACCATCATCGAGGTGATGGGCCGTCACGCTGGCTGGCTTACCGCCGCCTCTGCCCTGGCTACCTACGCCGGTGCTGGTCCCGACCTCATCTACCTCCCCGAGGTTGATTTCGACATGGAGAGCTTCCTGTGCGACGTGGAGAAGATCTACAACGCCACCGGCAAGTGCCTTGTGGTTGTTTCCGAAGGTATCCACGACAAGGACGGCAACTTCATCTCCGAGGCCAAGACCAACAGCAACGACGGCTTCGGCCACGCTCAGCTGGGCGGCCTTGCCAACAAGCTTGCTGAAGTTGTGCGTGCCCGCGTGACCAGCGCCAAGGTGCGTGCCATCGAACCCTCCCTGCTGCAGCGCTGCGCTACGCACCTGGGCTCCGCCACCGACGCCCACGAGGCTTACCTTGCCGGTAAGACCGCCGTGGAGGCCGCTGTGGCTGGCGACACCGACAAGATGCCCGCTTTCGAGCGCACCACCGACGAGGAAGGCAACTACAAGTGCGAGATGAAGCTCCTGCCCCTGGCCAGCGTAGCTAACTTCGAGCGCAAGGTTCCCCGCGAATGGATCAACGCCGCTGGCAACAACGTGGAGATGGCCTTCATCGACTACGCTCTGCCCCTCATCCAGGGCGCTACCGGCATGAAGACCGCTGAGTCTCTGCCCCGCTTCGCACGTCTGCGCAAGATTCTTGCTCAGCCCTGCTGCTAAAATTTCGTCACAGCGAAACATTGAAAATGTGCAGTTACAATATGTAACTGCACATTTTTTTACCAAATTAGATAAGTTTTTTAAGTTTTTTCAAACATTTAGTAAATTAGGTTGTCTCATGTATCAGGATATGGCAGTATAGACGCATCCGGTGCTTAACCCGGCAACTACAATATGACCCAACGTAATATTACCCGATATACATACGAGACTACTTCCTTTCAAGGATGGAGACTGAGTATCTGTCGCAAGTGGAATCAATTCACCAAATACTTCTCAGACCGCCAGTACGGCAGCGAGGAGGCTGCATTCAAGGCAGCAGTGGAAATGCGAGATCAGATATTTGATGCGCTAAGACAGACACCGGAAGACCCGCGAGGCGTTTTTGAGCGTTTTAAAAGCGGAGCGGACAATCCGGTAGAAGAGCCGATATCCATATCCGCCAAATAGGAAATACCCCCGCCAGTAAGAACTGACGGGGGCCTTTATTTTCAGAGTTTCATAGCAGGAAGAGGAGATGAATCCTTAGTGTCCGGCTTGGGGGCATGTTCCGGATTCTTCTTTCGATTCAGCAGACCATACTTCTCTGCGCGTTTCCCGTTCTTAACTGGGGTAGGATATGTCTCATCGGTATCCCATACCAATTCCTTGACCACCTCATCATCGCAGCGCATGAAGTACTTATACAACTGTTCGCGCGTATTTCCCTTAAAGTCATCGAATCCGGCAGAAGCGTGGTACCACTTACCCGAGCTACGACGCACCATATTCCAGGCATGAGCATCCGTATGACTACGACCGTGAACCATAATACATGGGATATCCATGAGGGTAAGCACCGTATGCAATGTTTCACTATACCCAAGACTGCCACTTTCCTTTTTCTGCACCGCCTTGATCACATCAGATGGACCTCGTAGCCAGGCAGTCTCTGCAATGAGCGATGAATATACATCCCGGATTTTCTGTTTCTCCAGCTTCCAGGCCGTGCCATATTTGTCAACCATGGCACGAACCATCTTCAGGGTAGCCCGCTCCTCAGCTGTAAGCTCAGCCTCCATTTCCTCGTTGTTTGCAGCTTGAAGCAATCGATTATATGGCCAATGCTCCAAATCCAGGAAAAGTATTTTCTTCTTTCCATCATACCGGAAGTTCCAATTCTTGATAAAGTGGTAATAGTCTGCTGTCATTAATTGTCTGATGAAGCAGGGACAGGTCGACTTTACCGGCAGTTCAATGGTAGGTCCATCCAGATACTCCCGGCAAATGCCGAGATTATGGTACAAATCATCCAGAGAGCTCATCGGTTTATAATCAGGTTTCTCCGATTTCTCTCTCTTTTCTGATGGGATGAGAGACTTCAGCGTCTTGGCAGCCCCACCAGCGGCACGTCCACCTACCTCGCCAAGCGGAGTGGTTACAGGTTCCACAGTCTTAATAGCCTTGTCCCCCTGCTCCTCAATAGCTAAAGCTAAGCGATCATCCATCTGCTTAAAAATGGATTCCTTTTCACGAGGTTGGGTCAGAGTCTCATCCTCGTCTGCATCCTTCATGCTCTCGCGGTGAGCGTGACGCTTGAAAATACCCATCCGGTTCACCTCAGGCGTAACAGGGTATTTCTCTCTCTCCTTCCATTGGTGATCCATCTCCATTTCCGCCTCTGTCAGCAGATAATAGGAGAAGACCTTCGTATCCTCACCTTTAGAAGAAAGCGGGTCATCCCAGGTTACGTCCGTCTGATACCACTCCCCGTTTACATCAATGATATTCCATATGTGATTCATCTCCGGTGTACCACGCACGGAACGGCAATCAATCTTCAGCATATGGAGTAACAGCTGGGTTGCACTGGTGTAAGCAGAACACACGCCCTTCCCGTTTACCACAATGTTATAGGTATCATGGTAGCCGGAGGTGTATCTGCTGTTGTCAACCAAGGCATCATGAACAAGACGAATTTTAAGCATATTCGGCATACCGGGCTGAATAGCGCTGCTTATCCATTGAGCACACACATCCAGCAGTTCTCGTTCCTTATCATTCAAAATCTTCTCATTCTTCGGATTACGGAATGCGGCAAACACTTTTGCGTCTGTATAGTAGTACACATACAGGCGGTGCCCCGCTTTTGTCTTTTGCACCATAGCGTACAGATAATGCAATGTGTTAAGCTTAGCTAACCATTTATCAATGATTTCCGGAGTCACCTGGTCTCCCAGCTGAATATTCCTTGAGGGCTCCAGATTCAGGTGCATATCATAGACGATATCTTCCAGATGCTCCAATTTCTCTACAAGATTTCCAGCGAACGGTCTATCCCGGAACAAACGGCTGGGCTCCTTCTCCATGCTCTCCATGAACTTCCGGGCTTCCTCTGAATCGGGGTCCCATTCATCCACCATTATCCATGAAGCATTACTATTCGGAGCATAGTGTCCGGTAATGCGGCGAGCCTTGTTCAGCGTATCTCCAAACAACGGGGAGAAAAATAATGAACAAAGAACAAATAATACACCTAAGCGAAACATCTTCATGAGTAAAGCTAATTTTGTTTTTGCGGGGTAAGACGAAGCAGGAAATGAAATTCTGATTCTTGCGTATACATGGCACCATCAATGCGGTTTATCAAGGAGGAAGCAGCCTGCAGACCTTCCAGCTGTACCACCTTGTTCAACAGGGAAAGATTTACGGCATAAAAAGCGGCGCCTGAAACAGGAACGCCATCTTCAGCAGGAACAGGCGGATTCCCCCCGCAACTCAGCACACACTCTCCTTCACGCGTACCTACAGAAGGAGCAAAACCACAGCCCGACAGCGCAGGGAGAAGCGTCTTCAGTCGGCCAGATGTAATTTGCGGATCGGCTACTCCAGCACACAGGGAAAGAGTTCCGGCAGACGGGGAATTCCCCTCCTCAACAGAGAACAGGAAAGCAGAGCTTCCCTGCACGCTACAATTCAACACATCCCCCATAGCCGCAAAGGCCTCGATATATGGCCTGTACCGTTCTAAACGCTGAGCCATGGCCACCCCATCTGCGGCATAATCGGATTTCAGCGAGGAACGAAAGGCAGACTGAACCTTCTCGATATCATCCAACACCGCAGGCACATCCACCTCAGGTAATCCCTCCAGCGCGGTTGATTCCACATACACAGCGGTTTTATCTAACACGGCACGGTCTGCATAACGAATAGAACCAGGGGCGAACCGAATATTCCCCGCTGCACCAGTCATATGCAAGAAAACCTCATCCTCACCCCACACCACAAAGCGCTCCGGGCCATGGTGCTCCGGCATCAACTGCATGCTCAAACTCCGAAGAGTCTTCAAAGCCTCTGCAGCTGTAGAATAGGTTTCACTACCGGCTCCAAGGCGGCGGAACACGCGTTCCATAAAATCTATTGTGTTCAGATAGTCAAACACATCCAGTTCCTCCCGCATTTTGACAACCGCAGCACTGCTGTAGCCGACTGCCCAGGGATTCTGCTGCACGCTGGAGTCGAAATACTTCATCACAGGCGAGGCCAGGAGAGATTGCGTGTATTTGGCAGGTATAGCCACCTCCTCCAGGTTGCTGCATATGACAAGCACAAGGCGTTTACCCACTTTCCTGGCAGCAACGTATAGTCGAGCATGCTCCAGACTCTTTTTCAGTTCAGACTCTTGCTCAGGAGACAAGCCCAGCATGGTCAGATCGAGTCGGTTTCCATGTACGCAGAAGCCACGCCAATCACCTCGTGCTGTAATCTCAACGGGTGCGTCACTGGCAATAGGAAGCATCATAGGCAACAAAGATAGCTGCTGCAGGAATTGCTGACCATCCTCCTTTGCTGTCAGCACAAAATAGATGGGAGCCAGGTGAAAGTCACGCGCGGCCTGCACCAGAATCTCCGCATCAGAATCAAACTGCGCACGTTGCTCAGCCACTATGGCACGGGCAACATCGTCCTCAGCCTTAATCTTCCACTCCTCAGCTGCAACGCTCACCCCCGATGACGCAACCTGAAGCAACGGCTGCAGACGTTTCAAATCAGAAACGGTTCTCTCAGACATGCCGATTGCCAAGCCATCCAGCTCCGCAAGTAATTCAACAGCCGGTAATATCCCCGTCCTCCGTTGAAGAAGGGTTGAAAGTTCCCCTAAACGGGAGAAAACGACAAAAGAGTCTGTGTCCGCCGGCAAAGCCCCCAGAGGAGAAAAATGTTTTGCCCGACCTCTGACAGAACAATTCGAAGATGTTGCAGCAGTCTGCTGCTGATAAAGGCCCAAAGGATTTGTCTGTTCCCCCCCACATATGGACGAAACAGAAAAAGCGACAAAAAGAGAAAACAGGGCTCGTATTTTCATTCGTG
>JAGBZE010000109.1 GCA_017628435.1 Akkermansia sp. | reverse complement strand
GCTGGTTCCTCCTCTGTGCCCGCCCACGTGGAAATGATGGGCCTCATCGGCATGGGCAACAACCCCATGGTGGGTGCTACGGTTTCCGTGGCTGTTGCCATCGAGGAAGCCATGAACAAGTAAACCTTCCACGGTTTACCAGAACTTCCTGGCCGCCACCTGCTTCCGCAGCGTGGCGGCCATCTTTTTTGCTCTCTTCGGGACAAGATGCAGGGTAAGTTGTGAGGCTTTGCGTGCGGCTTGTTATGCGTTGACAAAAAGACAAAAAGATGGTATAATGGCCTCGTTCTGAGAAAGGAGACTTACCCTGTGAAATATACTTATCCTCTATTGGCAGAAGAATACCTGTACGCCGCAGAGCCCGAGATTGCCGCCCGCGCTACAGCGTGGGATGTGGCTATGGGGCTGCAGGCCGTGGATGGCCTGGAGGTCTCGGAATACCTGCGCGAGGTTGCCTGCGAGCAGATTGAGGGGCACATTGGCTTTGCGGAGGTTCAGGAACGCATCCGTACGTACTATGCGGAGCAGGTTTCTGAAAGCTCGCAGCAGGACGAGGCGGACAAGGTGGCTGCCAACATTGCTGAGTTGCTTCATGAGGAGGCTTTTCATTTCAGCCCTGCTGGTTTTGCGGCTATTCACAAACGCCTTTTTCACAATGTGTTCAAGTTCGCAGGCAAGATAAGGGAATATAACATCAGCAAGCGCGAGTGGGTGCTGGCTGGCGAAAGTGTGCAGTATGCGCATGCCTCGGATATCATCATGGCGCTGGATTATGATATGCAGCGGGAGAGACGTTTCTCCTTTGCCTCCTTATCCAAGGAGAAAATGGTGGAGCATATAGCGCATTTCATTGCAGATATCTGGCAGGTGCATCCGTTTCCGGAGGGGAATACCCGGACCACTGCGGTGTTCTGCATCAAGTATCTCCGGTATCTGGGCTTCCAGGTCAACAACGAGCCCTTTGCCCGGCATGCCCGTTATTTCCGGAATGCACTGGTGCGTGCCAACTATACCAACGTTCCCGCCGGGATTGATGCTGATTACTCCTTCCTGATAAAATTTTTCCGCAATCTGCTGTATGAGGATACATGTGAGCTGCTGAATCGCCACATGCACATCCATTACGCTGAAACAGGACAAGTGAGCGGGCAGCGTTCAGGGCAAGCCGCAGGACAAGTTGAGGGTAAGATAGAGCTGCCCGATGAGAATATCTGCGCTCTGGTGAGGGCTCTGGGGGCCGGGCAGATGTCTGTGCGCGAGTTAATGGCTGCTGTTGGGTTAAAGGGACGGGATAATTTTGTGAGTAAGCATCTGAACCCGGCGGTATCCGGAGGGTATCTGTGCCTGCTGTATCCTGACAGCCCCCGGCATCCGCGGCAAAAATACCGGCTTACGCCGCGTGGGTGCCTGGTGTGGGATAGGCTGCACCGCTGAAGCTGCAAAATCAGCGTGCCCACTGGCAGAGCTGGGCTGGGAAGGCGCATTCCAGGCAGATGTTGCGCGCGCAGAAGTCGGCATCAATCTGCAGCAGGGCCTGCTGGGCATAGGCGCAGCGCAGAGTGGATTTGAGGTCTGCGCGGTCGCCGAAGAGGTGCCAGGCGGTGCGGTCGATGCCGGTGGGGAGGTCTCCCTGTTTCACGCGGATATAGCTTTCCCAGGCGTGGGGCTCCTCGTCATTTACATAGACGTAGTTGATGAGGAAATCTGCAATGCGGGGCTGGCCGATGAGGGCTGCCCGGGATTTCATGGGGGCAGAGCTCAGGGTGTAGTGCGTGTCCCAGAAGGGGTGGCTCACGCTGCTCAGCAGGTGGCTCAGCTCTGCGGCGTCTGCAGCGTTGAGCAGGGGCAGGATGCGGGGCCAGAGCGGGGTGGTGGCTGCCAGAGCTGCCACGCGGCGCTGAGGGTGGTTCAACGGGCGGCTGGGGGCCTTGCACCAGGGCAGGCTGCGTTCCTGTGCCAGTTCGTATTGCTCGCGCAGCATCCACCAGGTGTCCCACACGCCGCGGTGGTACTGACGGGCATCGGCACCCACGTTTTCCGGCAGCACGGGGAAGAGGAAGCCGGCTGTGCCCAGCAGGATGGCCTCGCTCTGCGCGCCGAGCTCCTTGATGGGGGCGCGCATGGCCAGCATGAGCATGGCATCTTTATTGGCGCTGTAGCCCAGGGTGGTGGCCCAGGCCTCATACCAGGCCTGGGGCTCGCCCACGGCAGCAATGCGCTGGCGGAGCAGGGTGCGCTTGTGCTCCATGCGGTAGGCTGCAGCTGCCATCAGCAGGTTCTGGATGCGCTCTGCCGGCATATCGGCCAGCGGCTGGCGGCAGCGGGGCAGGGCGTCATCATCAGCCCGGTGGCTGGCGCGGTTCTGCCAGGTTTCGGGCGGTAGGTAGAGGATGGGGATATTCTGGTGCTCGCTGTTGCGGGTGAACCAGCCAGCCGGAGGCGGGGTGAGCACCACATGCAGCACGACCTTGTTGAACTCCGGGTTGGCGCCGTGGCCGTGGCGCTCCCAATCCTGGGCGCAGGGGTCAATCTCAATATCGCCGCGGATGCGGGTGCCGTTCAGTTCAATTTCGGCATGGGTGAAATCCGGGCCGGGAAGGCGGTTCCAGCGCCCTGTGTCCAGAATGCGCACGGCGCCGTTGCGGAGGGTGGAGTGCTCCTTTGGCAGGACTCCTGCGGCCCACCAGCTTTGAAACTGCAATTCGGGTGGTAACTCCGGGTGGGGCGGAGCCGCGGCGCAGTCGGCATATACATCTGCCAGCAGTTGCCTATATTGCTCAACCAGGTGCTGGCGGGTGATGGGCATCAGTCTTCCAGCTCGGCCTCGTGGCGCATGAGGTCTTCCTCAAGGGTTTCGCACACGTAGCCGAAGGTTTCGTTGTTCTTGTGATTCATGGAGCGCAGGGTGTTGTGCGCCTCCAGCACGTGACGGGTGCGATCCAGTTCATTCATTTTGCCGGCGGTGGCCTCCTTGGCATTTCCCTGCTGGAGGTGTGCGCGGCGGTCGTCAATGTCTGCCTGCCAGCCGGCATCTGCCGGGTCGATATCCACCAGCATGTCCAGCCCGAGGCTTTCCATGGCAGAACGCGTGCGGCGGGTGGGGGTGGCAATCTGCAGGAAACCGCCCTGTGACATCATTTTACGGGCAAGCCCTGCCAGTGTGCCCATGAAGGTGGAATCCACCCCGGGGCAGATTTCCAGGTCAACCACGATGAGGCGGCCATTGCGTGCGATGTACTTCTCAGAAATTGACTTCAGCGCCGGGCTGTTGACAAAGCTGCCGCGGCTGGTGCAGCGAATCCAGAGACAATCGTCAAACTCGTGGTAGGAAAGGGAAGAATCAGTCATGGCTTGCTTATTTCATTCTATAGCTGCGGCTGCGGAAAGGCAAGAAAAAAGCAGTTATTGCGAATCCTTTTTTTCGCTGTAGAGGAAGCCCCATTCTGCCACGCTGGGGAACTCGAAGGAGCCGATGCGGGCGCGGAGGAGATACCAGAGCTTCCGGAAGTTATTGACGCTGTATCGGCGCTCAAAGACGCGGTATTCGTCGTCCTGCATCTTTTCCAGCACGTTGTGGTAAATCAGGCTCATGGCCTGGGCCGGGATGAGGGCATTGCGGTCTTCCACAGAGAGAGCCTGGTAGAGTTCCTCGGCCTCGCAGAAGTATTTTTCAGCCAGGGCGGCTTCATAGGCCAGCAGCTGGCGGGTGCGGTAATTGTATCGCTGGTTGTAGAGGTCGTCCACCGTGACGCCGAAGAGTTCCATGTCGTTCGCCGGCAGGTAGACGCGACCATGTTCGCGGCAGTCTTCTGCCACGTCGCGCAGGATGTTGACCAGCTGCAGTGCATAGCCCAGGGCAATGGCGTATTCCTTCGCTGCGGGGGAGGCACCCATGACCGTGGCGCTGGTGATGCCGACGCAGGCCGCCACGCGGTAGGCGTATTGCAGCAGTTCATGCCGGGTTTTCGGTTGAACGGGGGTAATATCGCCACGGCAGCCGACAATCAGCTCCAGCAGCGGGGCGGGGTCCAGCTGCAGATCCTGCATGAGCTTCTGTACCTCGGTTTCGATACCAGGGGTGGGCTCGACAGTGCAGGTGATGACCTGAGTCCAGCGGTCGAGGGCAGCGTGGCGCTCATTCTCGGTCATCCCCGGCTCGTCCACCACATCATCCACGATGCGGCAGAATGCATACAGGCGCGCCATGTTGCAGCGGCGTTCCTCGGGAAGATCCATGAGGGTGAATGCCAGGTTGGATTTGGCATTGCTGGTGATGGTATCTGCTTCGGACATGATAAGAGAGAGGTTGTGTAGAAGTAGAATTATTCAATGCTGCCCCAGTGCGAGGTGAAGGGCCACAGGGCAAAGCATGCGGGGCCGATGATGTTGTATTGGCGCACCGGACCCCAGTAGCGGGAGTCCAGGGAATTGGTGGTGTTGTCGCCCAGCGCGGCGTATTCACGGCGGTTGGGGGCTGCCGTGTTCTGCAGGTGCACGGGGCCCAGGTCCGTCATATAGGCCAGGGGATTGCTGCGGAGCGCGAGGCACTGGTAGCCCTCCTGGTTATACGGAGCGCGGCCTGCGGCAACGCGCGCGATGGTGGGTTCCTCAGCGGCCTTGCCGTTCACCAGCAGGAAGGGGGTGGCAATCTGCAGCGTATCTCCGGGGAGACCACAGAGACGCTTGATGTAGTGTGTGCCGGACTGCTGGTCGGTCATGCGCAGGGCCGAGGGCGGCTGCATGGAGGTGTTGATGCCGCGGGTGTCGAAAACGAAAGTTTCGCCGCGTTCCGGCTTGCGGAAGTGGTAGGCTACGCGGTTGACGAGAATCATATCGCCGGCATCAACTCTGGCGCGGATGATGGTCTCGCCGGGGCGGTAGCTGCCCAGGCGGATGCCGTTGGGCGTTTCAATGAACTTGCCTTGCTCCTTGAGGTACTGCATGACAGCTCCCTTGGCAGAGGGGATGTTTACTTTGCTGCCATCGCTGAAGGTGAGGGTGGTTTCCGTGAACAGGAGCCACTTGGGGTGGTCCTCGATGTTGACCAGACTGCTGGTGGTCTGAGCTGTGGCCTCCACATAGGCGCTGCCCAGGGTTATCATGTCCCATGCGCGGGCGGCCAGGCCTGGCATTTCCTCCACAGGGTGCACGATGATGCCGTTCAGGCTGGGCTGCATGGAGCCGGTGGGAATGCGGAACGGCTGCACGTAATAGGTGCGCAGCCCCAGGAAGATAACCATGATGACGAAGAATGACTCTGCCATTTCCACCAGAGCGTTGCGCTTGAAGCCGGGCAGTTCCCCGCATTGCACATCAACCAGCTTCACCAGGCGGGTGCAGTTCTCCTTATCCCAAGTCTGCAGGGCAGTATCGATGTCGTCCCGGTGTCTGGTGCAGTTTGCGATTGTTTCCGGCGCCAGAGTGTGGCGGTTGTAGTCGACATAGCGATTCAGTGCATTGATAGCCTCACGGCCGCTGCGGCGCCATGCCGGCGTGAACCATGCCAATGCGTTATCCAGAAACCAGAAGAGTAGGGACTTGATGTATTTCATGCCGGGTCAGTGTCCCTTATTCTACACTATTGCCGGCAGAATGAAAGAAGAAAGTGCGTATTATACCGTCAGGCCGTTCAGGATGAGCACCAGCATGACAATGGCTGCGGCAATGCGGTACCAGCCGAAGAGGGCAAGACCGTGCTTCTTCAGGTAGCCTACCATCCATTTTACGGCAATGATGGCGCTGAGCCAGGACATGAATGTGCCGGCAATCATGGCGCCCCAGCCGATTTCGTTGACCATGGAGTCGCCGAACTTCATGAAGTCGTATACCGTGGCGGCGCTCAGGGTGATGAGACCCAGCAGGAAGCTGAACTCCACGGCTGCAGCCATGCTGAGACCCGCCACCAGACCGCCCAGCATGGTCATGAGGCTGCGGCTGGTGCCCGGACACATGGCGATGCACTGCATGAAGCCCACGGTGAGAGCCTGTTTCCAGCTCATGTCCTCCAGTTCGATGCCGGTGTGGCAACGGCCGTTGCCTTTTTTCATGTTGTAACGCACGAAGAGCAGAATGACAATGCCACCCAGTGCCCACGTAATCAGCACCGTCTCGGCGTTGAAGAGGTAATCCTTGATGGGGCCGGCCAGGAAGAAGCCGATAATCATGGCCGGCAGGAAACCTAATAGCAGGTTGAGGGCCAGGTGGAAGCCTGTACTGTTCTGCTGGGGATGCCAGACTCCAGACCACATCTGTTTTACGCGTGCGAAGTACAGATTCAGCACGGCCAGGATGGCGCCGCTCTGAATGCAGACTGAGTATGCATCCAGTGCTGCAGATTCCTTCAACCCCAGAAGGTATTGGGTAATAATGAGATGTCCGGTGGAGCTGACAGGGAGGTATTCTGTCAGGCCTTCAACCAGACCGAGAATGAGGGATTGCTGGATGGTCATGACGGGAGCTCGTGTACTCTATTTCTGGAAAAAGGTCAATCTTAAAACGAAAAAGCAGACATAAAAGACAGACAGCGGCAAAAAAAGATTGAAGAAACGCATAAAACCTGCTATGAATAGTCACGGAATTTCGCATGCAGCGTTTGCAATGGATATGAAGAAGATTTGCCGTCAGATTAAAAAGGGTTTCACCTTGGTGGAACTCCTTGTGGTGATTGCCATTTTGGCTGTTGTGATGACCATGGCTGCCGGGGTGCTCAGAGATGCCGGTAAGGGGCGCGGTATTGAGTCTGGCGTAGAGCTGCTGGAATCCATGCTGCTGGAGGCTCGTGCAACGGCACAGGGTAATGACACTTATACCCGTCTCATCATCGTGTCTGACCCGAAGGATGATAAGGCTGATACTGTTCACCTCCGATACATGACGGTGCAGGTTTTCCGCAAGGGCGATGGTAAGGATGTCTTTGATGGTACAGATGTTGCTGCTGATGGTAAGTGGGTTTCCACTTCTTCCGGTACAACTCTGCCGCCGGGGGTGTTCTTCTCTCCCACATATAGTAAGCCTCTTCCCCGTGAGGATGGTGCTGTCGGGTCCATGATTGGTGAAGATGTTACCCGCCTCCCGGGGCGTGGTCAGTGCCGCATCTACTATGTGGAATTTGATGAAAAGGGGCGCTTTGTGGCTCCCATGGCAGATCCTTTGAACCTTACTTGCCCGCAGCGCCTCGTGCTCATCAATGGCCGACCCGGGCGAGGCCGTAACGCGGCAGATGGTATTGTGCCACGCGATACAATCAAGGACGGCCGTGAGGTGCGACCTGCTGGCGCCAAGGGTGTCTGCCTGTGGCCTTCCGGTGATGTGAGCCTGCTGCGCACGGATGACCAGGTGTTCCGTGAAGTTCACTAAAGCCGAGCCGATAGTTTTAAGATATGAAAAAAATCCTCTCTTCTCATCGTTTCAGGGGTTTCACTTTGATGGAGACCCTGCTGGCCATTGCGCTGGTGGGTGTTCTGCTGTCGATATTCCTGACTGTTTTTGTTCCTGCTCGTGGGCTTGTGCGCCAGGCGCTTACTCGTCAGGAATCGGAGCGTATCACCGGTATCCTTCGCGCGGAGATGAGTTTCCTTCGTGCGGATGAGATTGCCGGTTCTAATGCCACTTCATCCAGCGAGAACCAGTATCTCAGTACTTTTGATAAGGGGTTCCACTGGCTCAGAAAGACGGCAAAACCCAGCAGTGCCATTGTGGTATTCTCCTACCGCGCGGATTTGTCTAAGCCTGCCCGCAAGGATGGTACTTATCCTGCTGTGCCGGCTGGTAAGAGTGTTCCCGGCAAGGATGTGCAGTTGGTTTCCATAGCTTGCCCCATGGATGACCCGGTGCACCGTGATGATATCCGTGATGCCGTAGGTCCTGTGTTCCTGGTGAAGATGACTCAGCTGGAGTTGAAGTCTGACGGCGAGTATAAGTTGGTGAATTCTCCGGGTGTGGTCAGCCAGTCCAGCAACCCTGAGAAGTATGTGTCCCGTGCCGGTGACCGCGACCCCTGGGGTGGTGTGCTTTTCTGCCGTGCTGATTTTTACCATATGTCACCGCCTAACCCGGCCCGTTACAAGGGTAAGAGCTGGAAGAAGCTGGGACGCCCTCTGTTCTCTGCAAATCTTTCCATCCGTCGCTAATTGCTATAATTTTCCCACTTTTTTTCTGACGAAATCATGAAACTTGGAAAACATACATTCCGCCGCGGTTTCACGCTGATTGAACTTATGACGGCTATGGCCATTACCGGCATGCTGGTGGTGGTGATTATGCAGCTGACAAATCAGAGTATAGATCTCTGGAAGGCTGTGAGTGAGGACGTGAGCACCTCCACCCGTTCACGCTCCGCCTTGCAGATTATCAGCCATGACTTTGAGTCTTTCCAGATGCGAGGCTACGACAATAGGTATCAGTGGCTTTTTGCAAAGGCTGACGAAAGCATGGATAATGTACCGAAGGGACTCAAGATTCCCCGTTCTGTTCAGTGTGTCTTTTTTGCGTGTGCTGCGGACCGCAATCCGTCTGTGAGCTCAAGTACTGCTTTGCGCAGGAATTATCGCGTGGCTCGTGCACATAACCGAGATACACAGGGTGATGTGAATGCGATTGGATATCGCCTGATGTTCCGTGATCAGATTCTGAACCTGCCCGGTGCAGATGGTAGCGAAAAGGGTGTGTATCCCCTGTTCTCTATGTATCGTCAGGTGGTGCCTCCGCGTCCCACATTTGAAGAGCTTCTGGGTAAGGAAAACCTGGAGTCTGCCTATGTGCGCTTTGAGCAGGATGATGAAAAGAATTTCCTTTGTGAGAATATTCTGGAGCTTAACATATCGTTTTCGATTCGCTACACTAATTCCAAGGCTGATGCCGAGGATGCCCGTGTGGAATACGATGTGGTGAGCGTGCCTATTGTGGCATCCAATCGCCGTACAAATAAGGTTGCAGTATACGGCGACCGTATTGAGGCTGGTGGTCGCACGTATGAGAATGCCCGTATTGACTCTGCAACGATTTCCATCACAGTGTTGACAGAGGAAGGCGTTGCTATGGTAGAGCAGATTCGCCAGGGACGCCGCCGTGCACCCAAGAAGGTGGCGGATTTCTTTGCTAAGTACACGCGTTCCTATTCCCGCCTGGTGGCTCTTCCGCAGCCGCTCTGATACGAAGCGAGATTTTGACAAGATTATGCAGATGCAGACTCAGCAGCGTGATGTGCTCCCCGGAGCCGTCACGCTTTGGATTGACCCGGTTCCCCGTAGCGGATATGCCAACATGGCGGCAGATGAATTGCTGGCCCGCCGTGCAGAAGCCTGGCTTCGTATCTATACATGGGAGCGCAGTGCTGTAAGCTTCGGCTACTTTGATACCGTTGCCGAGGCATCATCCATTTTTCCCGGCGCGGAGGAATATATCCGCCGCTGGACAGGGGGTGGCATTGTGGACCACCGCATAGGGTATACCTATACCGTTACTCTGCCCGGCAAGGAAGGGGTGATGTATCCTCCTGCAGATCAGCTCTACCTGTGGATTCACGGCGCCCTTGCAACGGCTCTTCAGCAGAGCGGGGTGGAGTGCACGCTGCTTACTGAGGATGCTCCGGATGGTGGCCGTGCCTGCTGGGCAAGCCCGGTGAAGAGTGATATTATTGATGCATCCGGTCAGAAACTTGCCGGTGCCGGCCAGCGCCGCTACAAGGGGGCTGTGCTGCACCAGGGCCTCATACAGCAGTGTGAACCGCCGGAGGGCTGGCCACAGCTTCTTGCCGCCGCTCTGGCGCCTGTGGTGAATGTGGTTGAGGGCGAGGAACCGTATCCTGGCTTCAACGAAGAGCTGGAGACGCTCTGCCGCACCAAATACGAATCTGCGGAGTGGAATGATGAATCCCATGGCCGCCGGAAGCCGAGCAGATAAATTACAGAGAGTAAAAGAACAGCCCCCGTTTCGCAGGAAGCGGGGGCTGCGACTATGATAAAAAGTACCGGAGCCTTTACTGGCGCGCGTCGCGGTATTTATCCCAGTTTATCTTAGTTGTGGTGGCTTGGAATCCGCCCTCAACATCAGAGATGACAATGCCTGCAAGGGCAAGGGCATCGCGCCGACCCAGGAGGATGGCCATAGTGATATTGTCCGGGCGGGCATTAATGAAGTTGCAGATGGCCTGCTGCCACAAATCCAGTTCATTGTTGCTGATGCTGCCGGGCTGGGCCTTGATGTAGAAAGCGGTCATTTCTGCAACAACAAGCGGCTGGATGTACATGATGTAGGGATGCCAGTCTGTCGGCTCTTCATCGAAACAGAGGTCAATGCCTTTGTCGGTAAGTTCCTTCCAGATGCCGATGTTGATGGCCTCGCAGCTGTGGGTATTGTTCTTCGGCAGATTTGCATATACCCGGGCAACGGTTTCAAAGAGGACTTCCTTGTCCTTAATCGGCATTTCGTTGTATTTCATTGTCGCGTCAGTGCGGTCGAACAAATCCCACTCCTTGGCTACCGGGCCACTCAAAGTTACCATGGAACATTCTGTAATCCTGCGGGTTTTTGCGGCGCGTTTCTTACGCTTCGGCTGGATAGTTACTTCCTTGGTTGTATACATTGGCACTTCGGTCTGGATGATGGGGCGCGGTGCCTGCTGGCAGGAACTGCAGAATATGCCGGCAGCCAGGAGAAGGAGGGAAAGTTTCTTCATATGCAGCATTATATGATATTTGGCCGCGGCTTGCAAGCTGCATTCTTGCAAAAAACAACCGCCGGGGATGCACACCCGGCGGTTGCGAAAAGGCTGAGACAGGTGGTTACGGCAGTTTATCACCGGAAACCTTGGCCGCTGTCCAGTCGCGCATACGGGCGAATATGGAGTACAGGCCCGGTACCATGAAGATACCGAAGACGGTGGCCAGCAGCATGCCGAAGAAGGTAGTCACGCCGATTTCGACACGGCTTGCGGCACCAGAGCCGGTGGCCACCACCAGCGGGATGACGCCGAAGAGGAAGGAGACTGCGGTCATGAGCACGGCTCGGTAGCGCATACCGGCACCATTCAGCGCAGCCTGCTTCACCGGCACGCCTTCCTCGTGGTTTTCCTTACTGAATTCGACCATGAGAATAGCGTTCTTGGCAGCCAGACCGATGAGCATCAGCAGCCCCAGCTGCACATAGATGGACATGCTGAGCCCGAAGAGCTGCACGCCCATGAGTGCACCCATGGTTGCGACGCTCACAGAAAGCATCACCGGTACCGGCGTGGTCCAGCTTTCATACTGAGCCACCAGGAAGAGGTATGCGAAAATCATGGCCATGGCAATCAACGGACCAATCTTGCCATCGTTCTGGCGTTCCTGGTAGGAGAGGTCCTTCCAGCTTACTTCCCACACCAGATTGCGTCCGGCGTCACGCTCCTCCTTGTTCATCTCGCCTACGACGCGTTCGATTTCCGCCATAATCTGGCCGGAGCCTACCCCCATAGCCGGGGTTACGGAGATATCTGCGCTCATGTACTGGTTGAAGCGGTTGTAGCGGCCCGGGCCCATGCGGTAGGAGAGTGAGCACACGGCGGAAAGCGGCACCATTTCGCCCTTTTCGTTGCGAACCATCTGGTTCAGGATGTCATCTGCCGTGCGGCGGTCGCTGGTGCCACCCTGAATCTGCACCTTGAAGTTGAAGCCGTTCAGGGTGAAATCGTTCACGTAGGAGGAGGCCATCACGCTCTGCAGGGTGCGGAAAATCGAATCCACCGGAATATTGAGCGACTGGGCTTTCTCACGGTTGATTTCCAGGTGAATCTGCGGGGTTTCCGCATCGTATTCACTGCGGGTGCGGGAAACGAGGTCCTGGCGGGCCATGAGGCGCTCCTGAAGCTCCTTGACGGCTGTGCCGAGGTCCTGGGGCGTGGCATCACCGGAGACTTGCAGCACGGCACTCACGCCGCCTGCAATGCCCAGACCACGGATGGCGGGCGGGGTCATAGCCATGATGCTGGCCTGGGGAATGTCTGCGCAGGCGGCGTTGATGCGCTCTGCAATAGCGCTGGCGTGCATATCGGGGCTCTGGCGCTTATCCCAGTGGTCGAGCAGCACAATCATCATACCGCTGTGTTCACCGGAGCCGCTTACAAAGCTGTAACCACTCTGGGCGGTCACCATATCCACACCGGGCATGCCGATGACTCGCTTCTCAATCTGGCGCATCACCTTGTCGGTGCGCTGCTTGGCGGTGGCTGTGCCTTCCATGGTCACCATCACGAAAAGACTGCCCTTATCTTCCGTGGGAATGAAGGAGTTGTTCAGCGCCGCGGGTGCAATCAGGTTGAGCGGAGCGATTTTGCCGGCAGTGGCTGGCTTCTTGTCACTGCTTATCAGTTTGTGCCAGCTTTCAGGTGCACCGGCAAAATAGACATAGTTGCCGCCCAGCACCAGCAGGAAGGCCAGCACAGTGAGCCAGGCGTGGCGTACCAGAATGCCGGCACCCCACAGGTAGATGCGGCGGCTGGTTTCCAGAATCCAGTTGAACGGCCAGAAGATGAAGGTGGCAACTTTGTTCTGTCTGGTTCCGGCTGGTTTCAGAATCAAGGCACAGAGAGCAGGGGAGAGGGTGAGTGCATTGATGGTGGAGATGCAGAGCGCCACGCACATGGTCACGGAGAACTGGGTGTAAATCACACCCACCATGCCGCCGTAGAAGGCGATGGGCACGTATACCGCCAGGGTTACCAGCGTGGTGGCGATGATGGCGCCGGTAATCTGCTTCATGCTCTTGATGGTGGCTTCCTTCGGGGAGAGTTTTTCCTCCTGGATGATGCGCATCACATTTTCCACCACCACGATGGCATCGTCCACCAGGGAGCCGATAACCAGAATCAGGCCGAACATGGTCAGCACGTTGATGGAGTAGCCCAGCGGGTACATGACCATGAAGGCACCCAGCAGGGAGACCGGAATGGCAATGGCCGGAATGAGGGTGGCGCGCCAGTCCTGCAGGAACAGGTAAGTCACCAGCACCACCAGCAGCAGTGCTATTAACAGGGTTTCGATGATTTCATCCATGGTGGCATCGATAGCCTGGGTGGGGTCATAGCCCATGCGCCACTCCATGCCGTCCGGGAAGTTCTTTTCAATCTGGCGCATGGCTTCCTGCACCTTGGCTACGGTGGCCAGGGCGTTGGCCTCGTTGTTCTGGTGGATAATCATACCCACGTTGTCCATGCCATTCAGGCGGCTGTAGCCGGTGTTGCGCTCTGCTCCCAGCTCTACGGTGGCAATGTCCTTAAGCTTGGTAACGTGGCCGTTCTGACCACGCTTCACCACAATATTGCCGAATTCCTCGGCGGTCTTGAGTCGGCCGGTAGCGGTTACTTTGAACGTGGCGTAGGACTGAATATCTTCTGAACCAACAGAACCGGCGGCAGCCTGCACGTTCTGAGCCTTGATGGCTTCGCTCACATCAGACGGGGTGATGTTCAGCGCACTCATGCGGGTGGCATTCATCCATACTCGCATGGAGTAGTTGCGGCTGGGAATGATATCGGCACTGGAAACGCCATCCACCTGGCAGATTTTATCTTTCACGTTCATGCGCAGCCAGTTGGAAAGGTCGAGAATGCTCATCTTATTCTCGTCGCACATGAAGTTGATGAAGCAGAGCATGTCGCCGCTGCGTTTGTTCACGTTGTAGCCGGTCTGCTTGATTTCGCTGGGCAGCTTGGCTTCCACGCGCTTGATGGCGTTGGAAACGTTCACCATGGCCATGTCATCATCTGTGCCGGTACGGAAGATGAGCGTGAGGCTGAAGGAACCGTCGTTGCCGCAGGAGGAGTAGAAGTACTCCAGGTCATCCATGCCGATGAGCTGTTCCTCCACCGGTGCAGCCACCACCTGAGCCACCTCTTCGGCACTGGCACCGGCGTAGGTCATACGCACTGAAATGGTGGGAGGGGATACCTCCGGGTATTCGGATACGGGCATCTTGCTCAGGCAGAGCAGACCAGCCAGCATCATCAGAATCGAGATAACGAAGGCGAACTTGGGGCGGTGAATGAAAAATGCAGAAAACATATCAGTAAATTGTTGCGGTGAGTGTTACTTGGCCTGCACAGGGATATCTTCTTCCATGTCTGCATGATTAGAGGTGATGACCTGGTCGCCGGGGAGAAGGCCGGAGAAGACGGCTACACGGCCATCTTCCGCAACGCCGCCGCAGAGGAGGCGGCGCACCACAGCTCTGTTGTGCTTAATCACATACACATACTTGCCCTTTGTGTCTGTCAGGATTGCATCTGCCGGCACCCCGAGCACCGGGAAATCGGCCTTGCGTTGCAGCCGCACGGTGACCACACCACCGGGAGCCAGACTGCGGTCTTCATTTTCAAACACAGCCCAGATATTCTGGGTGCCGGTTCCGGCCTGGATTTCGTTGTCGCAGAAGGCTATTCGGCCTTTGCCTTCAATCTCGCTGCCTGTGGCGGTAATGAGGGTGAGTTCGGCTTGTTCCTGCAGTTTATCAGCACTGCCGAAGAAGGAGAGGATATCTTTTTCACTAAGGGGGAAACGGGCGTAAATCGGGCTCAGCTGCACTACGCGTGCCAGCGGGGTCTTGATGTCGGTCACATAGTTGCCCTTGGAGATGAGCGTACGACCGATACGGCCACCCAGCGGGGCTTTCACCACGCAGCGGCTCAGGTCATCCTGCGCCACGGCAAGCTTGGCTTCGGCCGCATCCTTGGCAGCCTTAAGTTCGTTGAGGGTTGCACGGGCGTTTTCCAGATCATCCTTGCTGCTGGCGTTCACTTCCAGAAGCTTCTGCTGGCGATCGTATTTGCTTTGTGCGTCGCTGATCTTGACGTTCAGCTGGTCAATAGAGGCCTGGCAGGCATCCACAGCAGCCTGGTAGCGGGTGGGGTCTATGCGGAACAATTCGTCCCCTTGCTCTACGCGGTCGCCTTCTGTGAAGGTGCGCTCCTGCAGCAGTCCTTGCACCAGCGGGCGGAGTTCTACCGTGTTAACGGCCTCCAGACGGGCGGTTTCGATGCTCAGCACGGTGGGGTCTGTCATTTCTGCGACCGTGGCGGTGCTTACTTCCACCGGGTCAATTTCGCCTCCATGGGCAGAGCCGGGTTCGTTCACTGTAGCATCAGCAAATACCGGTCGCACCGTAGCCCCCGGGCGGGTCTTGTGCGAACCGTCGCTGATGACCACCTCGCCGGGTTCCACGCCATCGTAAATGGACTGGAGTCGCCCCTGGATGGTGCCTGTGGTAACATTGCGGCGGGAGACCTTGCCATCTGCATCGATGATGTAAACGAAGGCCCCGGTGGTGTCGTAGTGTACTGCTGTGAGGGGTACCATGCATACCTCGCGTGTGGTGTTCAGGGTGACATACACGGCCCCGATTCCGCGGTGGGTCAGCTGTTCTTCTGCGTTGTCAAACTCTGCCCACAGGGTGTAGGAGTCTGTGCTGCCGGTGAGCTGGTTGTCCACGATGGTGATGCGGCCTTTGCCGGGGTAGCTGCGCCCGTTTGCGGTGATGAGTTGCACATCCGTCACGTTGCCTATTTCCTTGGGCCCATGGAAGATGCCGTTCACGTCATTCTGACTCAGCGGGAAACGCACATAGATGGGTGCCATCTGTGCCACGGTTGTGATAGCCTCGCCCCGGGTGATGTAGTTGCCCTCACCCTTGGAAAGTCTGCCGATACGACCGCTGATTTCAGCGTAAACTTTGCAATCTGCCAGGTCTTTCTGAGCTCGTGCCAGTTCTGCGGCAGCGCCGGCTTTGCGGGCTTTGAGTTCCTCTACTGTAGCCTTTGCTGTTTCTGTGTCTTCGCGGGAAGCCGCCTGCTGAGCAGCCAGGGCGGCCAGTCTGTTGAAGCGGCTGGTGGCATAGGTAATCTGGGCATCCAGCTGAGCTATAGCGGCCTCCGCCTGTTTCACGGCGGCATTATAACGGAGCGGGTCTATTTCCAGCAGCAGGTCGCCTTCCTTAACGATGGTGCCTTCCTGGAAATGGGCTTTGAGCAGGCGTCCTTCCACGGCTGAGCGCACGGTCACATGGCGCACCGCTTCGGTGTGGCCTATGCTCTTGCGCACTATTTTATCGCGTCCCACCACGGCTTTCTCAGCTTGTACGTAGGTGGTCATTTTGCCTGGCATCTGGGCAGTCGCTGCTCCACACAGTAACAGAGGAATTGCAAGCAGGGTGCGGTATTTCATCGTTGAAAAAGTAAAATGTTTTAACCCGGATATCCTATCACGTCCCGCGCGCGTACGCAAGGAACAATTTGTGAGAAAAACGTCACATTCGCCAGCAGTGGTTACACCGTGCAGCGCACGGAAACGGAACTGGTGAAGGGAAGTATGAATTTATGCAGCTCCACGGTGGCTGCCGCTGCACCGAAATCCTGCACGCAGGCCGTGGCCAGGCGGTGGCAGAGCGTTTCCAGCAGCACGGTGGGCTCGGCTTTGGCAAGGGCCATCAGGTGGCGGGAGAGAGCATCGTAGTCGATGGTTTTGCTCAGATCTTCGCCCATAGCGGCAAAAGCGTTGGGCGGGGTGAGGGTGATGTTGGCCACCAGTCGCTGGGCTTCGGCTCGTTCCTGCGCCGGCACGCCGATGTGGCAGGTGAATTCCAGCCCGTTTACATGGATGCTATCGGCCACCTGGGTTTTCGGGCCGTTGCCGCTGCGCTCCATGAGACTCTGCAGGGCGCCGAGGTGCGGCACGGTCAAATCCGGGTTGGAAACGGAGAGCTGGGCGGCATTGTTGTAACCGGTGAGCACGCCGATGCCGATGATGCCGGCGCAGTGTGCTGCGTTGATGTCATGCTGCATATCGCCGATGAAGGCGGTATCTGCCGGGTTGAGCTGGTGTTGGCGGAGCAGGGTGTAAATGTATTCCTCCTTGTTGCGTACGCCGGAGTGGATGTGCTCGAAATAATCCTTCAGTCCCAGATAGCGGGCCTGCTCATCGAAGGCACGCGGGTCCATGCTGGTGAGGATGAAGCAGCGGATGCCCCGGCTGCGGCAGAACTCCAGAAATTCTTTGGCATGGGGAATGATGGTCACCTGGGTGACGGCGTTGTCGAAAGCGTGGCGGTAGTATTTCTCCAGATCGGTCAGGCTTGCACCGGGGGTCTTCCAGGCATAGTAATCCGGGTAGGGGAGCTGGAACTCATCGCGGAATTGCTCGCGTGTGAGGGAGTCTTTCCCGTATTGGGCGAGAACGTAGTTTGTGGCTTCCAGGGTGAGTGCCAGGTCATCGCAGAGGGTGCCGGACCAGTCGAAAAGGAGATTCTTGAACATGAGGGGTCAGCGTTTGGTGGTGATAATGTTGTGCTTGCGCTTGAATTTGAGGATGGCGCGTTTGAGCTCCGGGTTGATGAATGGGTTGTCTTTGCCGTATCGGGCCCAGGGGCCGCCTGGCACTCGGTGGAAATCTACAAAACGCCAGTGCACGGTGGCGGTGCCGCCTTTGATGCCCAGGTAATCGCGCACCGCCGGGGAAATATCGATACCGGCGCATTTGTTGGCCGTGTTCTGGGGCCGCTTCCCCATGAAGACATACTGCCAGTCATCTGTGCGGAAGGGGCCGCAGTCTTCCCACTGGGCAAAGCAGTAGCGGCCGTTATAGTAAATCTGCACCCAGGTGCCGCGGCACACGGATTCGTACTTGCCGTCCTTATAGTGCCGGTACCAGGGGATGACCCTGGATGCTTCCGGCTTGGGGCCGCCTTTGTCGATGTCGTTGTAGGGCAGGGCGATATAGAACGGGTTCAGCTGCGGGGTGAAGCCCAGTGGTGCATAGGTTCTGGGGTCTCTGTTGGCTGGGTTCGGGTCATCGAAGCCGCCGTAGTTGTCATCCCAGGCGCTGTCCCAGCTGCTGGCTGTGTTGGGTACCGGGTTGTTCCTGGTGGCTTGCTCGCCGATATAGAAATAGGTGGCCGTGATGTCGAAGTGCCAGGGATAGGCGCCGGGGCTGGGGCGGTTGCCTTGGGTTTTCGGGTCGGGGAAGTTGCTGCGGTGGCTTTGGTCACACTCCGGACGCATGGGGCCTGCTTGAATGGCGGCCTTACGCAGGTTCTCGGCGGTCATGCGCCGTTTTTTCTTCGTCGAGGATTTGAATTTGCTGAGGTCGGAGCCTTCAATACTTGTCCTCACGCGCTGCCCCTGAGCCGGAGCCAGGAGCAGGAGAGCCAGGAATGCAATGGGGATAAACCTCAGCATGTATACCTATTACCAGTTATGCAGCACGCTCGGTGTGGCTACAGGCAGCTTATCCGGGGCATCCAGGGTGAAGTGGAGTCCGCGCGATTCCTGGCGGCGGATGGCGCAGTCCACAATGAGGGAGGCGGTGAGCGCCAGGTTTCGCAGGTCGATGATTTCCGGCGTGACTCGGTAGCCCCAGTAATATTCGTTGATTTCGCGGTTGATGTTGCGCAGGCGGGTGGCGGCGCGCTGCAGACGGCGGTTGGTGCGCACGATGCTCACGTAGTCCATCATGGTGCGGCGCACTTCGTCCCAGCAATGGTAGAGAATGGCCAGGTCATCCTGCGGCACGCGCTCGCCGTGCTTCCATTCGGGGATGGGGTATTCCTCCATCTTATGGGCCAGGGGCAGGGTGCGCAGCATGCGGTTCAGGGCTCGCTTGGAGATGACCACGCATTCCAGCAGCGAGTTGCTGGCCAGTCGGTTGGCTCCGTGCAGTCCGGTGCAGCCGGTTTCGCCGGCGCAGAACAGGCCGCGCAGGGAGGTCTGGCCATCCGTATCCGTCTGCACACCGCCGCACTGGTAGTGGGCGCTGGGCACCACGGGAATCATGTCCACCTCGGCATCCACGCCGTAGCTCTTGCAGGTTTCGTAAATGTACGGGAAACGCTCGGCCATGAACCCCTTGGGTTTGTGGGTCATGTCCAGGTACATGCAGGGGTGGCCGGTGCGCAGAATTTCGTGGTTGATGGCTCTGGCAACAATATCGCGCGGTGCCAGACTCTTCCGTGCATCGTACTTCTGCATGAATTCCTGGCCATCCGGGCCGCGGAGCACGCCACCTTCGCCACGAACGGCTTCGGAAATGAGGAAGGTGAGGCCATCCCGGTCGCTGCTCGTGGGGGTATAGACAGTGGGGGGGTGGAACTGCACGAATTCCAGGTTGGAGACATTGGCACCGGCGCGCCAGGCCATGGCCACGCCATCACCTGTGGCGGTGGAGGGGTTGGTGGTGTACATGTACACGCGGCCCGTGCCACCGGTAGCCAGCATGATGCGATCGCTGCGGAAGATTTCCACCTCGCCCGTGGCCGGGTTGAGTACATAGGCCCCCAGCACCCGGTCTTCGGTCACGCAGCCGAGCTTGGCGGTGGTGATGAGGTCGATGGCGATGCGGTGGTCGAGCAGAGTGATGTTCGGGTGCTTCTGCACGCAGTGCAGGAGCTTGGTGCTGATTTCAAGTCCTGTGGTGTCCTTTGCGTGCAGAATGCGGCGCTTGCCATGGCCGCCCTCGCGCCCCAGGTCGAATTCGCCGTTTTGCTCGGTGTCGAAATCCACGCCCCAGTTGAGCAATTCCTCAATGGCGGCGGGGGCTTCCTCCACAATGGTGCGGACTGCTTTCTCATCGCACAGGCCGGCTCCTGCATCCAGCGTGTCGGCCACGTGTTCTTCAAAAGTATCGTTCTTGTCAATCACGGCGGCAATGCCGCCCTGTGCCTTGGCAGAACTCGATACCAGGGGGTCACTCTTGCAGAGAATGATTACCTTGCCATGTTCGGCGGCGCGCAGGGCAAAACTCAGTCCCGCCACACCGCTGCCGATTACTAGAAAGTCTGTTGTAGTCATCGCCTGTATGCTGGATGCGCGCGGAATTGTACCACACTTCTAACCATTCGTCACGCGGAATGTCAGAAAAACCCACCCCTGCGGGCGGGAAATTGCATTTATTTCACGATATGTGTCTCGCGTATGACTCCGAGGGGGAGCCTGGCGCAGAGCAGGAGCAGCTCCAGTCGTCTGGGGGCGGTCAGAGCAGCTGCCAGTTCGGCAAAGGCCTGCGGGCAATAATCCGGGTGCTCCTGGCGCAGCTGTGTAAGCTGGTTGATAGCCTGGGGATATTCTTCCTGGTAGATGTGCTGGATAATCTGGTCTATTTTTTCGGCATTGGGTGCGCTGTCGATGTAGTCTCTTATCCGGGTGAACAACTCAAGGTGACGCTTCTTTTCCTCTTCGGTCAGTTTCCCGGTTCTGTTCTGTCGGGCGAGGAGCTGCTGCAGCAGCTCGTGCGGCAGATCCTGGGTGCGGTAGCTTATTGAACCATAGGCGCTGTCACCATCCCAGTGGATGGAGCTATTGCGCAGTCGCCGCTGCTTCATGATGGCCTCCCAGTGAGCCAGCAGGGTGCGGGTGAGCTCTGCTTCCCGCGCTGCATCTCCCTTACGGGCCTCCGTTTCCAGCTCGGTGAGCAGCTCGTCCAGCATGCCCAGCTCCATATAGTCCTGCCAGAGTTGCTCAACTGCGCCTTGCGCCTGGGTGTCCAGTTCGGGATTTTTGCAAGACGGGGAAGTCTGGGAAATCTGCTCAGTGGCGCAGGTCTGGCCGGCAAGGAGGAGAAGAAAAAGAAGCTTTTTCATGTGTCTTGAGGGGAAAAATGC
>JAGBZE010000108.1 GCA_017628435.1 Akkermansia sp. | reverse complement strand
TTGGCTCTTCTGCAATAATTGTGGAATGAGCCCCGCAAGGAAGAAAAGGAAACGGAGAAAAGTATTAGTAAAGAGCAGAAAAACATTGAGCATGGAGGAGAAAACTCCTACCATGCCCAGTGTTGTGTTCTTGAAGTACTTGAAGATTACAGGAGAGGGCGTGGATAGTCAAGGCAAATTTGCTTATGCCGCGTGCGATGAAGTGGAACTTCCGGTGTGTCCGCATTGCGGCAGCTGCGAGCTTTACGCGCATGGGTTCTACCAACGAAACGCTAGTGCTATAGGACGTGATGGCGCAAGGAAACGACTCAGAATTAGGATAAAACGATATAAATGCCGATGTTGCGGGAAAAGTTTTTCTCAATCATGCAACCGCATAGGCTTAGGCAAATGGCAACGCCGCAATGCCAGACTCAACGACATGCTCTCCAGAGAGTGTGCTAATGGTGTAAGCAACAAAGCTATCGGATTGAAATACCGAATCAGTACCAGTACAGTAGAACGTCAGCTGCACAAAAACCACGCAGCCTTGCTTTGCGAGCAGCTACAGTATCCCTGTCCCCAGGTAATGGGGATAGATGAGCACAGCATTCACAGAGGGCGGACCAAGGGCCATAAGTTTGCTGTAACCCTGGCTGATTTGCGACATCATCGCGTTTATGAAATCTTTGAGGGTAAGAATAGTAAGGTATTAGAAGCAAACCTGAGACGACTAAAGGGCAGAGAACAGGTGAAAGTCATCTGCATGGATTTAAGCTCCCCCTTTCGCAGCATCGTGCAACGCATCTTCCCTCGCGCTAAGATAGTAGCCGATAGATTTCATGTGATACGTCTTATTATTGATACGTTCCATGAGTTCTGCAAGGCAGTAGATCCGGAGATAAGATGGAAGAGGGGCATTACTTGTGCCTTGCGTACAAAGGGTGCCAATTTAAGACCTGCACAGAGGCTGCTTCTGGAAAAAGAATTCAGCTGGCATCCTGCCATTCAGACAGCCTACGAGTTCAAGGAAGAGTTATGTACCTTATTGAGCATAAAGGAGAGAAAACGAGTCAATTGCATACCTCTGCTGGAAAGGCTCAAGGAAATGGTGTGGCAGATGCACCACGAAGCACCGGAGATATTCAAAAAGCTGGGCCGAACGATACGAAAATGGTTTGAACCCATTATCCGTATGTGGCGCTTTACAAAGAGCAACGGAATTACTGAAGGCTTCCACAGAAAAATGAAATTAATTCAACGCCGTGCCTATGGCTATCGTAACTTTCAAAACTATCGGTTAAGAGTGTTAATTGAATGTGGTCACATCGTGATATGAAAATTCGAATTCCACATTATTTGGGCTTGACCCCATTGCTTGCGGGCCTTTCCGGCTCTTCGTTACCCGAAAAGTGGGCGCTTACAGGGAGGGGGGGCTAAAGTGGGTGTGTACGGGGGCGGATAAATGGGGCGTGAGTCAAATGCCGCGCCCTGGCTCGATTTGTTGTATAAGTCGTCGAAAAACAAAGAGCGGCAGTCGTAAAACTGCCGCTCTTTGCATGTTGTTTTAGCGTGCTCGAAGGGGGACTCGAACCCCCACGGGTCTCCCCATTAGATCCTTAGTCTAACGCGTCTACCAATTCCGCCATCCGAGCATCTTGGGTTTCGCACTGGGTGCGGGGTAAATATACACCAGGCTTTGCCGCTTTGCAAGACTTTTTTTGCGGAAAATGGAAAAATTATTGTTTTCTGCCACGGTAGGCTCCATTTTTATCGTAAAATCGGCCATTTTCCTGGCGCCCTTGGTAGGAACCGTTGCGGTCGTAGTAGCGACCACCTTCTGTTCTGCCCTGGTAGGAGCCGTTGCGGTCATAGAAGCGGCCGTTTGCTGTTCTGCCTTGGTAGGAACCGTTTTTATCATAGAAGCGGCCGTTTGAGTCAATGCGGCCCTGGTAGGAGCCATTGCGATCGTAGATTCTGCCGTCCTTGATTTGTCCCTGGTAGGAACCGGTGTGGTCATAGTAGCTCTGGGCAAGGGTGGGAAGGGCGAGCAGCAGGAAAAGGCAGGTTTTCATAGGGGAAGGGTGGTGGGTTATTTGACTATGGCTGTTGTTTCGCCTCTGGCCAGTCGGATTCTGAGTTCGTCGCCGGGGGTGAGGGCGGAGGCATCTCTCGCCAGCTTGCCATCTGGTGTGCTTACCAGGGCGAATCCGCGGTCCAGTGCATTCTGCGGGCTTGCTGCTGCCAGTTTTGCGGTCAGTGTTTCGAGCCTGGCTTTGTTGTTGTTGAGGCGGTTGTGCAGAGCACTGATGAGTATGTTGCGGTTTTGCTGAAGTTGGGCAGCTGCGTAGCGGATGTGTTGCAATACGCTTGGTGCAGAGAGACGAGCGGCGCAGAGACTCAGTCGGTTTCGTTCCTTCTGGAGCCGATTGTGCAGGGTATCGTGAAGTTCTTCGGCAAGGGTGTCGAGTTGCTGCTGGTAGGGAGCCAGCAGTTCCTGCGGAGTGCCCAGACGACTCTGCTGCACTACTTTAAGGCGCAGCTTTGCCATCTGCAGACTGCGGGTAACCTGTTGCCGCAGGTGGCGGGCGGTGCCAGCCAGCCAGGCGCGCAGTTCAGCGGCATCCGGCGTGGTGAGCTCGATTGCGGCTGTGGGGGTGGGGGCGCGTAGGTCTGCCACGAAGTCGGCAATGGTGAAATCGGTTTCATGCCCCACGGCAGAGACCACAGGAATGGGGCAGGCGGCAATGGCTCGGGCCAGTACCTCCTCATTGAAGCACCACAGGTCTTCCAGACTACCGCCACCGCGGGCGATGATGATGTAGTCTACCGCTGGCATGTTATAGCGGGTGGGGGTGCCCAGCTGCTCCAGTGCGCGGGCTATGCCCAGCTCTGCTCCCTTGCCTTGTACCTGCACGGGGTACAGGTAGGTGGTAATCCACGGGGCGCGTTGCTCCAGCCGGTGACGCATGTCCTGGATGACGGCACCTGTGGCGCTGGTGACCAGGGCTACGCTTTGCGGAAAGCGCGGGATGGGGCGCTTGCGTGCCGGGTCGAAAAGTCCCTCGGCTGCCAGCCGGGCTTTCAGTGCTTCAAACTGCTGCTGCAGGGTGCCCACGCCGGCTTCCTTCACGGAATCGACAATGAATTGAAGGGCGCCGCGGCCTTCCCATACGGTTGCCTTGCCGCGCAGCTCCACCAGCATGCCTTCGCGCAGCTGGAGCCGCAGGCTGCGTGCGCGGAAGGCGTAGAGTGCGCACTGGAGCTGGCAGTGCGCGTCCTTGAGGGTGAAGTAGATATGCCCGCTGCTGGCTGCCTTGCAGGAGCCAATTTCGCCCACCACGCTCTGCTCGCCCACGTTGATTTCAACGGTGTGCTTCAGGCGACAGACCAGCTCTGTGACGGATAAAGGCATTAAGGATTTACGATTTATGATTTACGATTTATGATTTACGATTTACGATTGCGGAGTTTGGCGGATGTTGTTTTGCAAATGGCGGTTATGATGGCGCACATTTCGTCTGCTTCTGCAATAAGAGGTTGCATTCTGGATTCATCAAATATCTGGGTGTGCTTGATGAGTTCCAGCCAGTAAAGCGTTTCATCGATTTCCTCCTCGCATATTTTCATTTTATTCAGAAAGTCTCGGTCTGATTTTGCGCGCGATGCAGCACGATAATTGGCTCCGACGGAGGTTGCACATCTCAGCAACTGCCGTCCAAATACATCGCCTGTCACGGATGCTGGGAGCTTTTCGACCAAGTGCACCACCCTCATGCTGAATTGGAGGGTCCGGTTTTTGAACTCAATCGACATGAGGCACGGGAAAGTAAAATCAAGTGACTGCGATTTACGAATTTCGTGGTTGAAAATTCGTAAATCGTAAATCATGAATCGTAAATTACCTCTGGTTCGGGTCCACCCAGTCGGGGTCGAAGCCCTTAGCGTAGGTGAAGAGGTCGCGGTGGATGTACTCGTAGTACGTCTCCCTGGCTTCGTCGTCCAGGCGATACCAGATAGCGACATTGAGAGCGCGGGCTACCTTCTGCATCATTTTGAGGGTAAGCTCGCGGCCCTGGCGAGCCTTCTGCACCTGCTTGTGGGTGAGCTGCTCGGTGGAGACGGTGACGAGGTCGTGATTATCCAGCCCCCAGTATTGCATAATGCTGTCAATACGCTGGGTGCCGTGGTTGAGTGCGTTTAATTCGTTCATCTTTAAGGATAATGTATTAGCTTAATGGTTCTTCGGAGGGTAGAGGAAGATATCAGAAGCCCGGGATGCGGCGCACGTAGAAGCCGCCGCAGGGGCGGGATTCAGTGTACCAGCGGGGGCCGATGCCGCGGCTGGTGCCGGTTGTGTCAAAGCGCATGCCGGCAATCATCAGGAACACGTGGCCGCGCTTGGCATAGACGGTAAGCCACTTGCCGAAGCCGGGGTGGCCCCACTTCAGGAAGTCCCGGGAGGAGGGGAAGGCTCCCTTCTTGAGCATGCCTGCCTCTCGCAGTACAAAGGCTACAGAGCCGGAGCAGTCGTAAGCGGAGTCTACATGTTTGCCGTGTCCGCCGCCCAGACGGTAGGGTTTGCCCACGATTTTGTTGCCGGCTGCAATGGCTCGTTTGATGCGGGCCGGCGCACGTTGGGGAATAGTAACTCGTCCGCTTTTGAGCTTCATGGGGGTGTACCCTTTCTTGTACACGAATTTGGGAGTTCGAGCATCACTACCCAGCTGCTGCTGGCAGCCGTTGATGCCCAGCAGTAGAAGCAAAGTCAGGAGAATGGTAAGAAAACGGTTCATATGTGGCTTTGTTATTCTAGATAATAACACATATGCAGCCGATATCAAGTTGAAAACGGAAGAGTCTTGTATAAAACCACCGCCGCAGCGCCCCGGAATCGGGGCAGGGAGCGGCGGTGGATTTCATGAAAAATAGTAGATTTATTATACGATGCCCTGGGCAATCATGGAATCAGCCACCTTCACGAAACCGGCGATGTTGGCACCGGCTACATAGTTGGTGAAGGTATCCGTGCAGTCCTTGGAGAACTCGCGGGCGTGGCTGTAGGCGTTTTCGTGGATGTTCTTCATGATGCTGAAGAGCTTGGCATCCACTTCCTCGCGGCTCCAGCTCAGGCGCATGCTGTTCTGGCTCATTTCGAGGCCGGAGGTGGCAACGCCGCCGGCGTTGGCAGCCTTGGCCGGACCGTAGAGAATCTTGGCGGCCAGGTAGTTGTTGATGCCTTCCAGGTCGGTGGGCATGTTGGCACCTTCGGCCACGAGCATGCAGCCGTTCTTGATAAGGGTGGCTGCTTCAGCGCCGTTGATTTCGTTCTGCGTGGCGCAGGGGAAGGCGCAGTCGCAGGGCACGCTCCAGGGGCGCTGTCCTTCGAAGTACTGGGCGCTCTTGAAGGCATCAGCATACTCCTTGATGCGGCCGCGGCGTACGTTCTTGAGCTCCATAATCCAGGCAAGCTTCTCAGCGTTGATGCCCTCGGGATCGTAGATGTAGCCGTTGGAGTCGGACATGGTGACCACCTTGGCGCCCAGCTGGTTGAGCTTCTCTACGAGGTACTGGGCCACGTTGCCGGAACCGGAAACAACGCACACCTTGCCGGCGAGGTCATCGTTGCGAGTGGCAAGCATGTTCTGGGCGAAGTATACGGTGCCGTAGCCGGTGGCTTCCGGGCGGATGAGGGAGCCGCCCCAGTTCAGGGACTTGCCGGTAAGCACGCCGGTGAACTCGTTGCTCAGGCGCTTGTACTGGCCGTAGAAATAACCGATTTCGCGGGCACCCACGCCGATATCGCCGGCGGGTACGTCGGTATCAGCGCCGATGTGGCGGTAGAGCTCAGTCATGAAGCTCTGGCAGAAGCGCATTACTTCGGCGTCGCTCTTGCCCTTGGGGTCAAAGTCGGCGCCGCCCTTGCCACCGCCCATGGGCAGGGTGGTGAGGGAGTTCTTGAAAATCTGCTCGAAACCGAGGAACTTGAGGATGCCCAGGTTTACAGAGGGGTGGAAGCGCAGGCCGCCCTTGTACGGGCCGATGGCGCTGTTGAACTGAACGCGGTAACCGCGGTTCACGTGGATTTTACCAGCGTCGTCCTGCCACGGCACGCGGAAGATGATGGTGCGCTCCGGCTCGACGATACGCTCGAGAATGCAGTTGTCTTCGTACTTTTTATTGGCGGAAAGTACAGGTTCAATAGTGGAAATAACCTCCTGTACAGCCTGGAGGAACTCGGGTTCATGCGCGTTCTTGGCGCGCACCTGTTCCAGCACTCGTGTTGTGTAATCAGACATAAATGTGTGGGCTTGTCTGGGTTCCCGGCTCCTGCCCATTCGGCAGGGTGCCGCGGTCAGACGCGCGCATTATACCAGAAAGTCCCCATTTGGAAAGACTTTTTTCAAAAAAAATGCCTAACGGCTTGTAGTATCAATGCAGGAGCCCGCATACGCGTAGTTCCTTTGCCAGTTCCTGCACATCGTCCAGCGGGAGCAGGTCGGAGGAGATGCTCATGCGTTGCTCACCTGCCTGCAGGTGGATGGTGCAGCTGGCGGTTCCCTGGTTGTGTCTTTCCTGCAGGGTGGCGGAGCTCAGCTCTGCCCACTTGATGCTGGTGCTGCCCCACATGCTTCGGCGGGTGATGCCGGTGGCATCCACTGTGAAGCGCAGTATGGCGTAGTGTGCAGCCCATACCGGGGTGATGATGGCTGCGGCCACGGCGGTACTCTGCTGCCAGAGTACATCCTTGCAGCAGAGTACATAGGCGGCAGCGCCAAGCATCAGGATGGCGGCGGCTATGTATAACTGGGCGTTGGCGCAGCGGAGAATCCGGAAGGTGGGCATGGTGTTGCTTGTATATATAAGAAAGGCGGCCCTGCCTGGTGGAAGACAGGGCCGCGGGGTGAGAAAAATCAGGCCTGGAAGTGTGCCTCCGGGGAGTTTGCAGGCACAATCTTGATTTCCGTGGGCATCACGTTGTCGGTGTAGTCGTTGCCGGGCTTCGGGCGGTACTTCACATCGATGGGTTTCACGAAGCCGCCGCGGTAGTAATCCTCCACTGCGCGGGTGATGTACACCGGAAGCTGCAGCACTGAGTGCTGGAAGAATTTCTTGGCCACGTGGTTCTGGGTGCGGATGCAGCCGTGGGAGAGTCTCTGGCCGGCCACTACCTTGCCGGTGTGCAGGCCCACGCCATCCGGGGTGAAGCGGTGCCAGTAAGGCATGCCGGCGCCTTCGAAGGTCTGGCCTTCGGGCAGGCCATGCAGCAGATCGGCGTTGCTGTTGGTCACCTTGCCGTTGGCGTCAATGAATTTACCATAACGGCTGGATTTGTGATCTTCGTTCTTCTCGATGATGCGGAACACGCCGGTGGGGGTTTCGTGGCCGTTCGTGCCGGTGGAAACCGGCCAGTCCATGGCTACCTTGCCATTCACGTAGAGACGGGCACGCTGCTGAGGAATGCAGATAACCAGCTTGGAATTGGCGCGGGTCACCTGCTGCAGGAGCGCATCGCTGGCCCAGAATTCGAGATTGGTGGGGTAGCTGGGTTGTGCTGCAAAGTGCTCATGTGTGCCAGCGGGGTAGGTGTTCACATAGCCGGGCTGGTTCTTGCCCGGAAGCTCCAGCGGATTGGGAAGTTGCACTGGAATAACGGGCTGCGAAGGTGGTGTGACTGGCTGGTTGGGGGAGCATGCCGCTACCAGTAGAGAAGTGATAGTGAGGAGAATTGAGTGTTTCATGATTATTGGGATGCCGGGATGCGGAGTATGGTGCCTACGCGGATGGTGTTGGCTGTTTCCGGGGTGAGTCCGTTGGCCTGCATGAGGTCCTTCGGGTTCACGCTGTACTGTCGCGAGATGCGGTAAAGGGTGTCGCCTGCCTGAACTTTGTAGGTAGTGCCGGCAGCGGTGGGGACACTGGCTGCCGGCTTGGGCTCGGCTTTAGGTTTCTGCGGTGCCGCAGCAGGTGTTGTGGGCTGTGCGCCGGCGCTGGGGAGTTTCAGTTGCTGGCTGATGCGCAGCGGCACATTGGCGTTGGCCATGCCGTTGGTGGTCACCAGGGCGTTTACTGTGGTGCCGTAGCGGCGGGCTATGGCGCTGAGTGTATCGCCCGGCTGCACAACGTGTACCCCCGGTATGGTTTGTGCCACCGCGGGCTTTGCGGTTGGCGTACTGTTTGGCGGTGTCTGGGTAGCAGGCTGTTGCTGTGCTACAACCTGTTCGGTGGTTTCCACCTGTTTTTCCGGTTCCTCCTTGGGAATAGATTCCTGGGGGATGCGTGCCGGGGCGGGGGTGCTGCGGTAGTAGCCGCCGCCACCGGCTTCGATGATGACATCGTCCTCCATGACCGGGGCTGCGGCATCCTGCCACCAGGTGAAATCAAGCCGGCCATCCTTCACGGCGCAGGAGCTGAGCCCCACTGCCGTGGCGGATGCTGCCAGAATGCTGCGTATGCCGGGATGCCGTTTCATATGGTGGCGCTGAGCCGAATGCCGCAAACCTCGTTAACGACGCTTGGCGTTCTTGGTGTTCTTGGTTTTCTTGGAGACCGTGGAGGTCTTGCCCGGAATGGTGATGGTGGTGCCGGGGCGAATCTTGCCGGCCTGGGCCATGGTCAGGTTGTTGGCCTTGAGCAGGGAGGCAAGGCTTACGCCGTGCT
>JAGBZE010000107.1 GCA_017628435.1 Akkermansia sp. | reverse complement strand
TTGTTTCCTCGGGGGAGGGGCGATTACTTCACCTTGACAGTGAAGGTGCGTGAGGTAATGTCCTTGAATGTTGGCATGATTTTATGTTCCTTTGCTTTACTGCATGGATTGGTTGTGCTAGACCGGCTGAGGTAATTCCCGACAGGGGGTGGGTTTTTAATTCATGGCTTACGATAAACAGGATTCTTTTTTGCTGATGTACACCACGCCGGATGGTGTGACTAAGGTTGACGTTACCTTTGAGGATGATACGGTGTGGCTGACGCAAGATCAGATGGCAGAGCTGTTTCTGAAAGCAAAGTCAACTATTAACGAGCATATCAAGAATATATGCCGATGGAGAACTTGTTGAAGCCTCGACCATGAGAAAATTCGGAAATTCCGAATTTTCTACTAAGCCGTTGAATTTCTATAATCTGGATATGGTGATTTCCGTGGGATATCGCGTTCGGTCGCACAGGAGCGTAGCATAGGGGGCAATTCTACCATTCGTGGCAGTTATCCGAAATTTCCGGATAACTGGATTTCTTTTCTCTTAGCACATAAATAAAGCACTTAGCCTTGGTCAATTTGCCGTGCTTAAACGGTTTCAACAGAGAATGATAAAGCAATGTGCAAATTTTCCCGCTCCCTACTTATTGCCCATCCTTTTCTTTCTCCGCCTTTCGCTCGTGCCTTGTTTCCCGGTTCTGCTCCCATTGCAGACGCGCCTCCGGGCAATTGTACGAAAGTGAGAAGTGAAGTGCGTCAAGGTGTAAAAGCGTGCAATTTTGCAGCGCGATTGCAAATTTGCACGCTTTTTGGATGATTTGGCTTGAAATTCCGTGCAATTTTGCAATAATGGTGCAAAATTGCATGAGTGAGTATAGACTACATTCCCGAACGATGGCTGAGGAGGTGCTGGCGCTGAGCCGCAGTTTCCCTTGTGTTCTTGTGACTGGTGCCAGACAGGTGGGGAAGTCGACTCTGCTGAAGAGTCTGCTTCCTCCGGGTATGGAATATATTACCTTGGATGACTATCGTCTGGCAAAGGAGGCTCAGGATGACCCCATTGGTTTCCTGGAGGGGTACGATGTGCCTTTGTGCATTGATGAGATTCAATATGCTCCGGGGCTGATGCGTGCCATGAAGATGAAGATTGACGCCGCCCCCGGCTGCAAGGGGATGTATTGGCTGACCGGGTCACAGAGGTTTCATCTGATGCAGGGTGTCAGTGAGACGCTGGCAGGGCGCATCGGGATTCTGGATTTGTACACGTTCTCGCAGGATGAGATTGTGGGCCGTCATAGTCAGACCCGGCCTTTCAGTACGGAGTCGGAGGCTTTGAAAGAAAGAGCCCGCAAGGGGTGTATCTGCAATATCAATGAGCTTTATGAGCGCATCTGGCGCGGAGGATATCCGGCGATGGTGTGTGATGAGACGACCCGTGCAGAGCAATTTTTCAGTGCTTATCTGCAGACGTATCTTGAACGCGATGTGCAATCTTTGAAGCAGGTGGGTGACCGTGGCGCTTTTGTTGCGCTCATGAAATCTGCCGCTGCGCGGACGGGACAGCAGCTGGTGTATAGCGATATTGCCAAGGATGCAGATGTTTCTGTCAACACGGCAAAACAGTGGATTTCCATTCTGGAGGCATCGGGCATCATTAATCTTTTGCCTCCCTATTATGTCAACACAACCAAACGCCTGGCAAAAAGTCCGAAGTTATACTTCATGGATACCGGCTTGTGCGCCTGGCTGTGTAGATGGACATCGCCGGAGGTGTTGAAGAATGGGGCCATGGCCGGTGCTATTCTGGAAACCTGGGCGTATGGCCAGTTGTGCCGCAGTTTTGCGAATCGGGGGATTATGCCCCGCATGTGCTATTACCGTGATGGCCGTGGCTCAGAGGTGGATTTTCTCATTGAGCAGGATGGATGCATTTTCCCGCTGGAGGTGAAACGCAGCAGCAGCCCCACTCTGGCAGATTTAAGGGCTGCCGCCACGATTCCTCTCGGCAAGGCGGAATTGAAGCCGGGTGTTGTCCTTTGCTCTGCTATGGAGATGTTCCCTTTGGGCAAAGGTAATTATGCATTCCCCATATCTGCCTTGTAATGGCATAGCCATGGATAAGATAAGCGTGCAATTTTGCAGTGCGATTGCAAATTTGCACGCTTTCGGGGGCTTTGTCTGTAGTTTGAACGCGGTGGGGCGGTTTGTTATCTGTATGTAGGAGGCCGCGGGGCGTTATTGTGTGATTGACGTGCGCGGCGGATGAGCGTATAACTGATTCCGGAGATGAATACAGCCCAGCCAGACCAGCCGAAGTCGCGTTTGTGGACGGCGAATTACACGCGCGCCTGGGTGGCGAATTTCCTGTTGTTCTTTTCATTTATGGTGATGACGCCGCTTTTCCCGGTGTATCTGAGCAGTGAGTTCGGGGCGGATAAGGATACGATTGGCTGGGTGCTGGCGGGATACAGTATCACGGCGGTGCTGGCGCGTTTTGTGAGCGGGTGGCTGGTGGATAGTTTCCCGCGCATGGTGGTGCTGGTGGTCAGTTACCTGCTGTTCACGGTGTGCACGGGGGCGTATCTGCTGGCGGGGAGTCTGCTGGCTTTTGCCGTGGTGCGCACGCTGCATGGTGCACCTTTCGGGGCAACTACGGTGGCAAACAGCACGGTGGCGGTGGATTCTCTGCCGTTCAGCCGCCGGGCAGAGGGTATCGGCTTCTATGGGTTGAGCAATAATGTGGCCTCGGCGCTGGCGCCGAGTGTGGGGCTGGCCATGTATGGGGCTTGGGCGGATTTTGATTTGCTGATGTGGGTGGCTGTGGTGCTGGCGGTGCTGGGGTTACTGGTGACGCTGTCGACCCGGCTGCCGCGGCGGCCGCGTCCGCTGCCGCGCAAGCCGTTCAGCTGGCGCCGGCTGGTGCTGTGGCGCGGGTGGAGCCAGGGGGTATCCACCATCTGCTTTGCCTTTGCCTACGGGGTTATTTCCACCTATGTGGCGTTGTACAGTATTCAGGTGCTGGGTATCACGCATGGCATGGGCTTTTTCTTCCTGCTGTTTTCGGTGGGGCTCATCACCTCGCGCCTCATCGGGAGCCGCACGCTGAGGCAGGGCAAGATTGTGCAGAATGGAGTGGTGGGTGTGCTGCTGGGGCTGGTGGGGTATCTGCTCTTTGCCGGGGTGCATGCGGAGTGGGCGCTGTATGTTTCGGCCCTCATCTGCGGCCTGGGCAACGGGCATTTCTTTCCGGCGGTGCAGAATATGTTCATCAACATGTGCAGCAAGGATGAACGCGGTACGGCGAATTCGACCCTCTTTGTCTCCTGGGATATAGGCGCGGGGCTCGGCACGCTGCTGGGTGGGGTGCTGGCGGAGGCATTTGGCTTCGGGCTGGCGTTCTGGTGCGCAGCGCTGGTAAATCTGGCCGGGGCAGGGCTGTTTCTGCTCTATGGCTGCCGCGCCTACCGGCGGCATGTGGCTTAGTCTACCGCTTCCTCTGCATCATCATCTGCGGGGCGGTGGATGAGCTTATCGAGCATATAGCCAATGCCCCAGGAAGCGGCAATCCACCCCAGGGAGAGGAAGAAGAGGGCGTTGTATGAACGGTAGCGGTTTACATAGCCGTGCCGTTTGTAGAGAGTGCGCATTAACTCCATAGGGTCCACCTGCCAGAAGTGCAGGGCAGACAGAATCAGCAGCCCCAGCACCAGCGCTGCGGCCAGCACATAATACCCCCGGCGTCGTTCTGCGGCATCGCTCACCCAGGCATTGTAGCACAGCAGCCCGAGCAGGAATACCACCATCACCCCGCCCCACGGCCCGTAAGGAGAGGCGGTCAGGTAGCTGGTGTCTGCCAGTAAGGTGCTCATGTCAACCGTATACCACGCCTGCAGCGGGATGTCAATGCTATCCCGGGCAGGGGGGGCTGCATAATTTTTTTGCGCTCTGTTATTAGTTGCTTGACGCGAATGCCTGTTTTATGGTAGGATTTCGCCATAGAATCACTTTATTCCATCAGAAATTTTTAGATATGAAACCCGCTACATTCAACTGCACCGTACTGCGCGACGGCCACCAGTCTCTGGCCGCCACCCGCATGTCCACCGAGCAGATGCTCGAAATCGCTCCCATCCTTGACACTATGGGCTTCTCCGCTCTGGAAACCTGGGGTGGCGCTTCCATTGACTCCGGTCTCCGCTTCCTCGGCGAGCACCCGTTTGACCGCCTTGATACTCTGAAGAAGCTGGCTCCCAAGACTCCGCACATGATGCTGCTGCGCGGCCAGAACCTGGTGGGCTACACTCACTACGCCGATGACGTGGTGGAGGCTTTCGTGAAGCTGAGCGCCAAGCACGGCATGAACATCTTCCGTATCTTCGACTGCCTGAACGACCCGCAGAACATGCGCACCTCCATCAAGGCTGCCAAGGAAGCCGGGGCTCAGGCTCACGGCACCATCTGCTACACCACCTCCCCGGTGCACAACCTGGAGTACTTCGCCAACCTGGCCAAGGAAATCGCCGACATGGGCGCTGATGCCATCGTCATAAAGGATATGGCCGGTCTGATCCCCCCGGCTGAGACCGCTGCCCTGACCGAGGCTATCAAGAAGGCTTGTAACCTGCCCGTGTGGATTCACACCCACGAGACCGCCGGTCTCGGCGCCGCCACCTACGTGGCCGGTATCAATGCCGGTGCTGACGCTGTGGACGTGTCCATCGCTCCCTTTGCTAACGGTACCGGTCAGCCGGACTGCATGCGCATGCTTGCCCTTATGAACGGCTACGAGCGCGCTCCCAAGCTTGAGGATGAGGAAGACTTCAAGAAGAAGCTTTCCGAAATCTCCGCTATGCTGCAGCCCGTGTACGACAGCCTTTCCCGCTTCACCAGCCACGCCAACGAAATCGTGAACAGCGATACGCTGCGTTACCAGGTGCCCGGCGGTATGCTTTCCAACTTCCGCAGCCAGCTGAAGGAAATGAACATGACCGACAAGTTCGAGGAAGTGTTCGCTGAAATTCCCGTGGTGCGCGAGGCTCTGGGCTGGATTCCGCTGGTAACCCCCACCTCTCAGATTGTGGGTGTGCAGGCTATGATGAACGTGAAGTTCGGACGCTGGAAGAACATCACTCCGCAGTGCGCCGACGTGGCTCTGGGTTACTATGGCCGCACTCCCGCCCCTGTGGATCCCGAGCTGCAGGCTATGTGCGCCAAGAAGATGGGCAAGGAACCCATCTCCTGCCGCCCCGCAGACCTCATCAAGCCCGGCATGCAGGACCTCCGCGACAAGCTCGCTGCCAAGGGTATGCCCGTTACCGATGAGAACTGCGTCATCTACTGCATGTTCCCGCAGCAGCTGGAAGACTACTACGCCGGCAAGAAGCCCGAGCCGCCCACCACTCCCAAGCAGGAGAACTACGGCGCTCCCGCCGCCCTTACGACTGTGGGCGTTGCCGCCGCTATCTCTGGCCGCAACATGAAGCTCAACATCATGGGCCGCGAGTACGAGGTCACCATCGAGGAGAAGTAAATTCAACTCCATGCTCCGCATGGAAAACATCCAGCCCCCATATGCGGGGCTGGATTTTTTTGTCTCAGAATCAGC
>JAGBZE010000106.1 GCA_017628435.1 Akkermansia sp. | reverse complement strand
TAGCCGATATCGTACCAGGTGTTGTAGTTGAGCAGGGGGAAGTAGGCGCGGGCGCGTTCTTCGTTCAGGTAGGCCAGCTGGAAGGTGCGGCGCAGCTGCCCGGGCTGGCAGAAGCCCATGACGGCGGAGATGCTGCTCATGGTGCGGGCGGGCAGGTGGGTGGTGCGCTCCAGGGAGCACATGAAGCCGGTTTCCGTGGTCTCGCTGGTGCACAGCGGGCTTTCTACACCTGCACACAGGCGGTTGCCGGCGGCTACAATGGGGGCGCCCTTCACGCTGCCTTCCACGCGCGCCTCGGGGGCGGTCACATTCAGGAGGGTCAGCTTGCGGGCGGGCATGGCAAACTGCATGGGTGTGATATTCAGGCCGGTGCGGAAGTAGGGCTGGCCCTCGCGCAGCTCCACCCACCACTCGAGCTTGTAGCCATCTGTGGTCACGGCAAAGGGCAGGGAGGCGCGCTGGCCGGCGCGGCGCTCCACCATGCGGCGGGCGGCGGCATCGGCAGCAATATCGGTGCAGCTCAGTTCGCCGCACATCAGATCCTGCGCGCTGAGCGGCAGGCACACATCGGTGTATTCTTTCTTGGAGCAGGCTTCATCCGTCTTGGCTTCCTGCAGCTGAATGGTGAATACCTCCTTGCCCAGGTCGTAGCTGCGACCGTTGATTTTGTCCTGCACGAGCACGCTGGCCAGGCGGCGGCCAGCGGTCTGGATATCAAGGCTGATGAACTCGTTCTGAATAATCATAAACTTGCCGGATTTTTCTCCGTGCAGCGAGGGTAGCACACTTTGCCTGTGTGGGCAAGGCAAATGCGGGATTTACGATTTACGAATTTTTGAGGAGATGCAGAAGGGTTTTGCATTATGCCCTGGGGGCAGAGACCGGGGAAACGGGGTTATTTGCCATGAGCCCCAGAAGTGAGAATCTGGATATGCTTTTCGATGATTTCGTTCTGGCTGGGGCCTTTGTCCTTCGGGTTTATGATGTTGCGTACGCTAGGAATTTTGTCGATGAATAAATTATTTCCAGCCGATTCGAGATGCTCAATGGCGTTCTGACCTCTTGCGTTGGTGATTTCAGGGTCTGCTCCATGATGAAGCAGGATTTGCAGGAGTGCAGGTGATGTGGAACTCAGAGTTGACGCCGCTACATGGAGAGGGGTGGTCCCATTAACAGGATTGTTCAAATCAATTCCCTTGGTATTGAGCAATATCAGCGTACTGGCTAAATGCCTTCCGTTAATGCTGCAGGACAGGGGCGTCATCGGTGCAAACGTATATTGTGTCGGCAGGTTGACATGGCTTCCTGCCTGCTTCAGATACAGTTTGAGCAGCTCTTCATTATTCGAATTGATAATGTGAACC
Organism: Akkermansia sp.; assembly: GCA_017628435.1. Classification (GTDB taxonomy): domain Bacteria; phylum Verrucomicrobiota; class Verrucomicrobiia; order Verrucomicrobiales; family Akkermansiaceae; genus Akkermansia. The sequence goes on along the minus strand of JAGBZE010000106.1, from coordinate 3,323 downwards.
AGATTATCATTGCTCTCCAGGTTCAGGTCCGGATGGTCGATGAGTGCCTTGGCGCATTCAACGCGGCCTTGCCGTGCGGCCATGGCCAGAGGTGAGTATTTGGAATCTGGCTGGAAGTATGAGGCTACATCTGCGTTGTGAACTTCGTGGTTGATATCGATGCTCTTTTGCGAGAGTAGGTGGTTGAGGCACTTGATGCTGCCGCAGTGTGCAGCAAAGCTCAGGAGTGTATGCTCGCTTTTCTCCTTCTTCCATATAGGAGCGTTAATATCCTGCTTATCCTTTTTCAGAACTGCAGCTAATTCCTCGGCGTTATCCGTGGCAATGGCTGCAATGACTGGAGGAACAGAGACCTTTGCGGAGAGCGCTGCAATGCATTCGCCGAAGCCATACTGCATCAGACAATCCAGTACATCCTGTTTTATGGCATCGGTGCAAGCGCCTGCCTCGATGAGCTGAAGTAAGAGCTCCGGATTGGGCTGCTGCCTGACAACTCCCGGGTTCCTGACAGCTTTTTGCAGGTAATTGCTGAGATTCATTTTTTCACCCGTAGCAAGTATCTGCCTGATGCAGTTGGAAGCATTGGAGATGATGGCCGGCTCCATTATGGAGTTATAGATATTTGCAATGGTGATGTCTTTACCCTTGCTTTGTTTCTTTCCCTGTTCCAGGAGTGCCTGAGCCAGGGGCTGTATGAGTTCGTGGTCATCGCGGCGCAGAACGTGGGAGATGAGTCGAAAATCAACCTGGGATGATGCAGCGCTCTCTGACAGAAGTTTCTTTGCAGCTTCAACATCGCCGGATTGGAGCGCTTCCGACAATGTGCTCCCGGGCTTATACTGGGGACTGTTGCGGACAATGGCGTCTAATTCACGGCTGCGGCACAGAGCGAGATGCGTGGGGGTGATTCCGCTTGCGAGAGCACCTGCTTCCAGCAGCAATTTTGCACTAATCTCCCGCTGGTCATTGGGGTATCTGAAACTTCTGGGTATTCCGTGAGAAATAGCCGCATCGAATGCCATGTCCAGCGATTGCTGCGTCTGCCCTGCAAGCAGGAGATTCTGAAGAATCGATATCGAACCGTCAATCACGGCCAGCTCGAGGGATTCTTCGTATATCTCAGGAGTGATACCAAGCTTCTTCAATTGCGTCTGCGCTTTCTTCTGGAGCTCGGCGGGCGGGTTTTTCAAGTCGATATCTGCAAGCTGTTCAGCAGTCTGATATGAAATCTGCTGGGCAGAAGCGTTCTTCTTTGCTTTTTTCTTCTTTGTTTTTTCTGATTTCTTTTTGCCCTTGGTGGTTTTTTTGGAAGATTTCCTGGTCGGGGCGGCATCAACCGGCATTGGTGCCAGAATGCCGAGCATCAGACTAGCGGAAAGAAGCAAGGTGAGAGAAAATTTCATGGCGTATGTTGAATGTCAGAGTATATGATATAATAACATTATCTGGTGTCAAGAAGAATTGAAATAATCAGGGAAATGCTGACTTGTTGTTTGTTTCTGTTAGAAACTGGGGGACGCATTTTGCTGCAAGCACATGCTTATATGCGACATGATTGATAATGAATGCTCCTATTTGGTCGTGAATGAAAAAACGCCTCCCGATGATGGGAGGCGTTGTGTATGAATGAATTTCCGGGAAGGTAGGGATTAAAAATCGAAACCCACACCGATTTTTGCGCCGGAGCACTTCTGGTCGTACCACCCGTTACTGGCGGGTTTGAGGATGGCGTATTGCAATGCACAGTAGATATACACGCTTTCGGTGCAGTGCCACTGCACGCCCGTTTCTGCGCTGTAGTTCCATGTCCCGGTGCTTTCCTTGATGGTGTCAGATGCGCCGGGAACCGGGACTCCGTTAGTGTATCCCTGCCATGTGCTCTCGATGCGGCTCTTGCCGTAACCGATGTTGGCGCCGATGTACCATGTGATGCTGTCTGTGAGGCCTACCGCATAGCGGATACCCGGCGCAATGTACCAGTCGGAGTAATCCTCATCAATGTGCATCGAACGCGGACCCTCACTGAGAGTATTGGAATTTTCGCTGATACCGCAGGCGCCACGCAGGGTGATGGACCAGTTCGGGGTGATGTGGTAAACGCCTGTTATGTCGAGACCATCCCAATCGACTTTCTCGCCATTTTCATCCTTCATTTCGTAATAGGACGTGCCAATTTCCAGACTGAATGCTGCCGGTGCGGCAGCCGGTGCTACGATGCTTTCGGAGGCAGGAACCGGGGCGCCTTTGCCATCTCCTGCAAGAACCGGAGCAGCCAGGGCTAAAGCCAGAACGAGTGATTTTTTCATGGTGTTGTTTGGTGGATTGTCATTTTTCTGCTCATCTATTCCGCAGAAGAGCTTGTCAGGTTAGATGATAGTGCTTCTTGTTCGTTTTGTAAAGAGTAATGAAAGAAATCGTGCCGCTTCTGTTATGCACAAGGAACAGCTGTTGGTTCGTTTCCACCTGCTGCGGGGTATTCGCGCCAACAGCATGATGGTGAGTGCTCTCAGCGGGCTCCGAATAAAAAACGCCTCCCGATGGTGCGGGAGGCGCTGCGAGAAATGATTGTCCGGTTCCGGGATATCAGAAATCGAAACCTACGCCGATTTTTGCGCCGGAGCACTTCTGGTCATACCACTCGTTACTAGTGGGTTTGAAGAGGGCGTATTGCAATGCAGCGTAGATATACACGGTTTCGGTGCAGTGCCACTGCACGCCCGTTTCTGCGCTGTAGAACCAAGAATAGGTGTTGTCTTTTTCAGTTTCCGATTCGCCGGGAATCGGGGTCCCGTTCACGTATTCCTCCCATGACCATGTGCTCTTGAAGTTGCTCTTGCCGTAGCCTATGTTGGCGCCGATGTACCATGTGATGCTCTCTGTGAGCCCAACAGTATAGCGGATACCCGGGGCAATGTACCAGTCGGAGAAATCCTCGTCATAGTGGTCAATATACGGTTCATCAACGTAAGTGACGGAATCATCGCCTATACCGTAGGCACCACGCAGGGTGACGGACCAGTTCGGGGTGATGTGGTAAACGCCTGTTATGTCGAGGCCATTCCAATCGAGCTTGTAGCCATTATCATCCTTCATTTCGAAATAGGACGTGCCAATTTCCAGACTGAATGCTGCCGGAGCAGCAACCGGGGCCACAATGGCTTCAGTGGTTTCAGTGGCAGGAATGGCGTCTGCCTTTATAACAGGAATAGTGATACCCTTGCTGTCGCCAGCGAAAACCGGAGCAGCCAGGGCCAGAGCTAAGATGAGAGATTTCTTCATAGTATTCGATATTGTTATCTTGTAGTTTATACCGGCTGCACTAT
>JAGBZE010000007.1 GCA_017628435.1 Akkermansia sp. | reverse complement strand
GGAGCATAGCGGACTCGAACCGCTGACCCCTTCAATGCCATTGAAGTGCTCTACCAGCTGAGCTAATACCCCGTTCTGTTTTGGGTGTCCTCTGGTGAGGACGGCGGGAGTATACACAGAGTCGTGGCTTTTGGCAAGTAAAAAATCGAATTTTGATGCGGATTTTTTTGAAGAGGGTGCTGTTTTTTTTGCTTTGAGGAGAGAATTTCGCGGGGCGATCCCGCGAGATTTCAGGTGGAGGCGAGCCAGGATTCGAATTGGCGCAGGGCTTCGCCGCGGTGGGAGATGCTGTTTTTTTCCTCGGCTGAGATTTCGGCCATGGTGCAATCATAGCCATCCGGGATGAAGAGGGGGTCATACCCGAAGCCGCCGGTGCCGCGGGGGGAGAGGGTAATCCGGCCTTCTACGGTGCCGATGAAGGAGGCGAGTTCCTTGCCGCCGCTGGCCACGGAGATGGCGCATACGTAGCGGGCAGTGAAGGGTTTTTCGCTTTCCGGCCTGGCGGCCAGTTCTGCGAGCATTTTTCGGTTGTTGGCTTCGTCGTCGCCATGGGTGCCGGCATAGCGTGCGGAGTAGACGCCAGGCATGCCGCCGAGTGCGTCTACGCAGATGCCGCTGTCATCGGAGACGACGAGGCCGGGGAAGACGGCGGAGATGCTCTCGGCCTTGATGGCGGCGTTGGCGGCAAAGGTGGTGCCGGTTTCCTCCGGATCTGGTGCGCCTGGGAAATCGGCGAGGGTTTTGAGCTCGAACTGCGGGGGGAGAATGCGGGCGAATTCGCGTGCTTTGTGGGTGTTGCGCGTGGCGATGAGGAGGGGAATGCGATTGTTCATGAGTGCGTGGCGTTTAGTGTATACAGGAGTCTTTTTTGTGGAACACGCGGGTGAAGAAGAGGAAGATGACAACGTAGGAGAGCAGGGCGCAGAAGATATCTGCCACCATCTGGGAGTACCAGATGCCCTCGCCCTGCCACCAGAGCGGCAGGAGCAGCAGGCAGGGAATGAGTATCAGGAACTGGCGCAGCACATTGAGGAAGACACTCATAATCGGCCGGCCGATGCTCTGGAAGAAGTTGCCGATGATAATCTGCGTACCCACCAGCGGGAAGGCAAGGCCCATGATGCGCAGGCCATGGGTGGCGATGGTGATGAGCTGGGTGGAGTTGGCATCCTGTTCCTTGACGAAGGCGCGGACGATGTATTCCGGGTAAAGCTGGATGCCAATCCAGCAGAGGAGGGTGAGGAGGAAGGCGGAGACGACGGCATAGTTGAATACGCGGCGTACGCGGCTGTAGTAGCCGATGCCGAGGTTGTAGCCGGCAATGGGCTGCATGCCCTGGGCGATGCCGAGTATGACCATGGCGATGCCGAGCAGTACACGGTTCACGATGGTGTAGGCGCCCACGCCCATGGCGCCTTCATAGCGCAGGAACTGGGTGTTGAACACGATGACAACGAGGCAGCCGCTGAGGTTCATGAGGCAGGGCGGCAGGCCCAGCAGGCAGATGCGGCGCATGATGGGCCCGCAGAGTTTCCACATGCGCCCGCGGAAGTGAATGACGCTGCTGCGGCGCAGGAAATGCACCAGCACCCAGAGCATACCCACGGCCTGGCCGGCTGTGGTGGCCAGGGCGGCTCCGGTCATGCCCCACTCCAGTTCATACACGAAGAGGTGGGCACAGCCGATGTTGACCACCATGGAGATGAGCAGGCTGTACATGGCTTTGTACGGGTAGCCGCTGGCGCGCATCACATGGTTCAGGTTCATGAAGGAGAAGGTGAGCGGGCAGGTGAGCATGAGCACCAGCATGAAATCACGAGCCGGCTGCAGGGTGTTCTCGTCGGCACCGAAGAGGTGCAGAATCTCATCCATCCACGGCAGGGGCAGCCAGCCGCACACAATGCCAAGGGCAAGCCCCATGATGGTGCAGTGCCCCAGCACGCGGAAGGCGCGGGGAAAATCCTGCTGTCCCAGGGTGATGGAGGTGGTGGCGGCGCCACCCAGCCCCACCAGGGTGCCCAGCGCCACAAGCAGGTTCATGATGGGGAAGAGCAGCCCCATGGCGGTGATGGCGTATGCCCCGCAGCATTGGCCGATGTAGATGGAGTCTACAATGTTATAGAATGACATGGCTGCCATGCCTACAATGGCCGGCAGCGAATACCGCGTCAGCAGCAGCCCCATGGGCTTCTGCTCCAGATCCACCAGCTTTTGGTCCTTCTCCATGCTCAGACAAGACTTTACTCCTCTTGCGAAAGGGTGTCAAGCCGCGAATGGGGGAATGCAGAACTACACACATGTGTCCCAAAGTTTTCGAGAAATTGTGATTTGGAGGCGAGCGCAGCGAGCGGAAAAATGAGCCCGCAGGGCGGCACTTTTCGTAGCGCGGGGCGTAAGCCCCGGGATAAACAGATAAAAATATCAGAACCCCGAGCGAAGCGAGCAATCGTGTGTTTTGTCATACTAAAACGCGAGATTTTGAAGGTTGCAGTTCCCCTCACACCGGAATCATAAATTCAGGTGGCTTTCTATCAAGGGTGTGATTTTCATTCAGCCAGC
>JAGBZE010000105.1 GCA_017628435.1 Akkermansia sp. | reverse complement strand
TATTCCCCTGCCGTATCTGCCCAACAGTATGCAGAATACCTCACAGAAGCATGCCCCAAACTGGAATTACCAGAGGAATCCGACAAGGATAGCGAGTAAGCCCTTCACTCCATTTTCACGAAAAAGCCCCGCATTCCATACAATGTGGGGCTTTTTTACATACGTTTTCAAGAAAGAGATTCTACTCTTTTTTCTCCTTTTTGTCTTTCTTCGCAGGCTGGCGAATGACACTATACATAGCGCGGGCAAGTGATGCACGGTGCTTCATCGGCACATCTGTATCATACGCCCAGATCATTACACCACCGAATTTCTGCTGCTTCAACCACTTGCATTTGTCAACAATCAGGTTGACGCCATTGAAGGAGTGCATAGGGCCATCTGTTCCATCAGCGTTCTTGACTCGGAAGTAATTTTCGCTTGGCTTGATATTGGGATACCAGCCTATAATCTGCGCATACCCATACTGATTCGTCAACGTATTCTGCTGGTTGCTGTAGAAAGGAAGCCCCACCACAATACGAGGTTTTGGCATATGAAAATCGTTCAGGCATTTGTTTGCATCCCCCTGAAAACGCCACATCGATGAATGCTGCTCAGCCGTATCATCGTATGACATGGTCATCAGGAAATCGAGCTGGTCTGTTGTCCAGTAATTAGGAATTTTATACGTCACAGAAGCGGCAATACTGATAGACAAGCCGGAACCGGCGAGTTCTTCTCGCAAATCTGCAAGAAAATAGCCAAACTGTTCCCATTCCTGCCAGCTATCCGGGTATTCCCAGTCAATATCAATACCGCCATAGCCGCGTTTAATAGCCCATTGTGCCATATTCCGAGCCAGTTTACGGCGAGTATCAGGATGTTGAACGGCTTTGGTCATGGGATCATCCATGTGACCGAATCCGGCCAGTAACTTCGAACGCGCCTTTCCCTCCTTGCGCAGTCGTTTCAACTCTGCCAGTGCATCATCCGCCACCACCTTGGGGTCCACCCCCTCACCTGCCCACTGGTAATTAATCTCACCCTCAGCCGTCACACTGTATGCAAAGTGTACAAGATCGGTAAAAAGATTGAAATGAGCGGGAGTCAAATGCACAGCCTCTTCGGCATTTCCCCACCCCTTGACCCAGCGGGGACGGTAATATGGCACAACGCGATAAGGAAACGGGTATACCCGTCCCATCACGCGCGCTTTCAAGCCATCAGCCATCACCTCCTCCGGTTCTACCACACTACCGTCTGACATCAACACGGCTGAGCACTGGGCATCCACGCGCGCGTTGCGCTTCGCACCGGGAACCAAGTCATAACTGATCCAGAGATACTGCGGGGAATTACCCAGCTCTATTTTCGTCTTGAGAACAACGCTGTCTTTCCCCGGTTTTGCTTTATCCTGCTCAACAGCAAGTTTCCCGGTATTGCAGGTAAATCCATTCCAATCTCCGCTGCAGAGCAACCGCACCTGAGAAATATCATCTTTGCTGGATGATTTACCGAGATTGACGCGTACTGCCTTTATTCTCTCTCCAGGAGCTCCGCTTACTTTCAGCTGCAACACCGGCTGATTACGCAACCCGGGATAGAAAACGCCATGGGTATGTCGGGCTTCCACAGTCGCAGCATGTGCTGCCACACAGCAACACCACATGGACAATATACAGGCAAAACGCATCATTACGTCGCTATTCTACCTGATTTCGCCTGCTGATTTCAAGACATAAGCTGCCAACAAGACAAAAAAAGAAGCTCAGCTATCAGAACTGAGCTTCTCTCTGAGTTGCGGGAGCAGGATTTGAACCTGCGGCCTTCAGGTTATGAGCCTGACGAGCTACCTGGCTGCTCCATCCCGCGATTTTAACCATCCCCTAGTGAGGACAACGAGAATATACACAAACCACGAAACAAAGTCAAGCTTTTTTTGAAAAAAATCAAATTTATTTTTTGACAGGCATCGTATTCAGCGCATCCAGAGCCTCTGCATAACCGGCGGATGCAGCGTTCACGAGCCATCCCAGCATAAGAGCATGATCTTTGGGAACGCCAATTCCCTCTGCGTAGCAACAAGCCATCAGATAACACGCTTCACCGCAACCCTGCATAGCGGCAAAACGCAAATATCTCACAGCCTGTTCTGCAGATTTTTCGCCACCATACCCGGCCAGGTATAATTTGCCGCACAATAGCTGAGCACCAACAGAATCAGTCTCCGCCAGGACACTCAACCACCGCAGCGTAGCTTCCGGGCTCCCCAATGAAGACTCCATGCGAATCAAAGCCAGAACAGCATGAGGATTTCCCTCCTCTGCAGCTTTGATATACCAGCTCCTAGCAGAATCCACCGATTTTTTTACCCCTATGCCTCTCTCATAACAGGCTGCAATGGCTGCCATGGCTCGGTGGTCTCCACCCTCTGCAGAAAGGAACAACCAGGGTAAAGCGGACTCCGGAGTCCGGGGCATTCCCTTATTACCAAGGAGGAGCCGACGGCCTAATTCATACTGCGCTTCGGGGTAGCCGGTGTTTGCCTGTTCCAAAAGCCGCCCATTGTGGTGGCATGATGCCACTACAAGAGCAAGCCATACAGAGCAAAAAAGCAGTTTCATTGCGGCAGGAAGTATTGTTGCTGTCGCTCACTAATAGACATACCCAGCCGCACCATCACCTCTAGCATGTCCTCCCACACACTCCGACGCGCCCCCATGGACTCATTCCTCAGCAGGTAACTGGGATGATACGTTACACGCAAAGGGATACCCTGACACTCCATCCATCGCCCCCGCAATGCGCTGACCGATCCATCACAGCCCAGAAGCGCTTTAGCTGACGTTCCTCCTAAGCACAGGATGCACATCGGGCGTATTGCTCGGATTTCTGCCATAATCAAAGGCAGGCAGGCTGCAATTTCCTCCCGGGTCGGGGCTCGATTCGCCGTGCCCTGCTCTGCACCCATAGAGGGACGGAACTTGCAGACATTAGTGATATACACCTCTGCGCGAGAAAGGCCCATGGCGGTGAGTATCTTGTTGAGTAGTTGCCCGGCCTTACCAACAAAGGGCTCACCCAATCTCTCCTCATCATAGCCGGGAGCCTCGCCCACCAGCATCAGCCGAGCATGCGGATTCCCGGTAGCAAACACCATCGTCTCACGCAGCGTGCCCAATCCGAGCGCCGGCTTCCAGTGCGCGGCTTTCTTTCGGAGAAACTCGAGTTTTTCCTCCACAGACATAACATCTGCGGTATTACTTTTTCCGGAAGCTTCCGGTACAGCAGCCCGCCCTCCCGACGTTCGGGCATCCAGCATCCACTGTCGCAGAATAGAACGAGCCTCATCATCCACTGGGAGCTTCTCCTGCCCGCCGGCCATCAGGTGGGTCAGAGTCTGCACGGTAAGCTGACGAAGCGTAGTCATGATTATTTACGTCTGACACCATTGCGGGCATCAGAGCTCAAGGAAACGAGGTCCGGGCTCCGGCTGCGGGGCTGCAGGTGCCGGTTGCGGCGAAGCCGGTGAGGAAGGCATAGCCTCTCGCAGCATGGCTCTGAGTGTAGCTGCCTGACTCGGAGCCTGTCTGGCTAAATCATCAAGCCAGGCAGGCAGCCACGGCTGCAGGAAAAAGGAGCAGCAATGAAGACAGCTAAACAACACTAACGCAGCCATCACATAACGAGGCGCACTCGGACGGCTGAACTGAACAGGGCGTGTGTTGACTCGGAGATCCCATGAAGTAGCCCCCCTGCGATGCAGGGTAAACCAGGATATGATACCCATGATGAGCGGTAGCATATACATCATCATCCCCAGACCGCCAATAAACACCATAAAAGAGCGAGAAAACGCTTTCATCGGAGAAAGCCCGGTAAAGCCTTCCCGGGATAATTCCCACACATAGATATTCAGCAACTTCTTTCCGGGGGTCGTTCCGAACATTCGCAGTGAAACGGTCTCCAGCGCAATCATTCCAAGCCAGAACAGCGGGCTACTTAAGAGGAGATAAGGACT
>JAGBZE010000006.1 GCA_017628435.1 Akkermansia sp. | reverse complement strand
CGTGGCCGATTGCCTCGGCATAGCGGATGGCGTTCTTCTCCTTGCCTAGGAATTTAGCGTGTTCCGGGTTGGAAAGGAAGGTGGCCTCTGTGATAGCTGCAGGAACAAAGGATTCGTTGCAGGCATTCAGCCAGTCACCGCCGCCGCGGCGGCCATCAGTGCGGAGAATGATCCCGCATGGCACGCCGTTGTTGGGCATACCGTCCTCTATGTCGTAAATGGTGGAGTTGATGACATCTGCCAAGGCGATGCCGAGCCCGGCGCCTTCCTCGTTGCAGTAGATAGCGCCCTTGTTATACACCATCCATTTGGCGGTCATGCTGTTGTGGTGAAGATAAATTACCGCAGCAGGATTCTGGTCGAGCGCATAGTTGGTGCTGAGCATGCCTACAGCCATGCGGTGCGGGTGATGTTTCGAGCGGTAGATGGCTGTGGGCTCCGGCGTGTTCACATGGTGCACGTTCTCTTTTTTAGCGAACTCGGCAAGCTTCCTGTTGGTCGGCATGGAGCCGCGGCAGCAGATGCGGCACTCGTAACCGGCCTTGCGGATGATGCGGGCGGTGTGACCCACATAGCGGTACCAGTATTCGCATTCTTCGATATTGCCGTAGCGTTTATCCGGCGTGCGGGCTCCCTGGCCGCCGCGTTCCGGGTGGTAGTAGTGGCCGATATCGAGTACTACAACTTTGGATTCGCGCACCTGGGAACGCATTATCTGCTGCGTGCAGCTGGTAAGGGCAAGTATCAGGGTAAGCAGAAACAGGGGGAGAATCTTTTTCATAATCCGAGTTCAGTCTGGCCGCCGGGCAGGGTAGCACCCAGTTTCTGGTAGGCGGCGGGAAGGGCCTCGCGACCGCGCGGGGTGCGCTTGATGTAGCCCTGCATAATCAGGAAAGGTTCGTGCACGTCTTCGATGGTGGATTCATCCTCGCCCACAGCCACTGCCAGCGAGGAAAGACCCACGGGGCCGCCACCGAACTTGTAGATGATGGTTTCCAGCAGGCGCTTGTCCATTTCGTCGAGCCCGTCCTCATCGATGTCAATCATGCCCAGTGCGGCATGCGCCACTTCGGCGGTGATGTGGCCATCGGCCTTTACCTGGGCATAGTCCCGCACCCAGCGGAGCAGGGCGTTGGCCACGCGGGGGGTGCCGCGGGAGCGGCGGGCAATGGCCAGTGCACCTGCCGGTGCCAGATCGATATCCAGCAGGTTGGCCGAGCGGTGCAGAATCTGGCAGAGTTCATCTGCTGAGTAGTAATCAAGACGGTTGACCAGGCCGAAGCGGGAACGGAGCGGCCCGGTGAGCATACCGGCGCGGGTGGTGGCACCCACCAGGGTGAATTTGGGCAGATTCAGCTGGATGGAGCGGGCATTCGGCCCCTGGTCGATGATGATATCGAGGCGGAAATCCTCCATGGCTGGGTAGAGGTATTCCTCGATGGCGGGGTGCAGACGGTGAATTTCGTCGATGAAGAGCACATCGCCTTTTTCCACATTGGTGAGAATGCCGGCCAGGTCGCCCGCCTTTTCAATCTGCGGCCCGCTGGTGGTGTGCAATCTCTTACCCACGGCACCGGCAATGATGTTGGCCAGGGTAGTCTTGCCCAGGCCGGGAGGTCCGCTGAGCAGCACATGGTCGAGCACATCGCCGCGCATGCGGGCGGCTTCTACCATGAGCATCAGGCGTTCCTTCACCTTCTCCTGCCCACAGAATTCGCTGAATGCAGGGGGGCGCAGCGAAAGGTCATAACTGGTGACGGGTGTATCCGCCATGCGGGTGTAGAGGGAATCTGCCATTACGGGTTGGAATGTAGCATATTTGCCGCCTGTGGTCAAGAAACGCGCACGCCCTATTCGTTTTTACTTGCATCCGGCAGCCTGTTCGTGTACTTTAGAGATTGAGTTTATGCCTGAAGTCCTGACCATCTTCGGATTCTGCATCTGCAGCTTTACCTCAGCCTGCCTGGGGCGGCAGCAGCGCGCGCTAGTGTTGTATCTGCTGGCGGTGCTGCTTGGGCTGCCTGTGGCTGCAGGGTGTGCTGTGGCTGGCTGGCAGGTTTACGGCTGGGCAGGGGGATTCAGCCTGGGAATGCCTGCCTTGCTGGTGGTTTTGTTCCTGCGAGGGGTCCTTGTGTTCTGGATGCGTATGTGCCGTCGGATGAATATCTGGATTCACCGGAGCTGAGCACGCTGCTGCACCAGGAAGATGCCGGCGGCCAGCGTGGCACCCAGCGCATCCAGCAGCATGTCCTTCTGGGCATCCCATATATCGCCCTGTGAACCCAGGAATGCTTGTCCCGCTTCGCCTCCATCAATTTCGGCATAGAGCCATTCCACAATTTCCCACAGACCGGCAATGGCCAGCATGGCCATGATGCTGAATAAGGCCGCAAGCCTGACTGTGCTGACCCAGCGGCGCATCCACAGCAGTTCTGCTATGGCTATGCCGCCAAGCCCTACGGCGAAATGCGCCACGCGGTCGTAATGGTTGCGCTCGAACCCGAAGAGTTGGGAAATGGTATCGAAGGGAACGAGCTCGAAGGTATAGTGAGCGCCTATAATCTGCATGGCGCACCAGATGCTGAGGAGACAGTATGCTGTATTGGAGAAGGCTATACGTCGGTAACTGAATATCAGAATGCCCACTAGAAGGAAGACAGAGGTCATTTCCGTCCACCATACTTGCATGTCATGCGGCTGAATAAAGGACCACAAGCACAGCACCAGCAGCAGAAAGAGGAGAATGGTGGGCATTCCGGCTTTCATGGCAGTTATTCCTCTTTGTTGTTGGTTTCGCTTTCTTCCTCCTTATCTTCATTATCCTCCTCAGGGGTATCCTCTGTGTTTTCTTTATCACCTTCCTCTGCTTCGGGGTTATAGTCAGGCGGTACCGGAGTGTGAAGCTGGATGAAGTCGATAATCTCCCTGTATTTCTGAGGGGTGACAACGTAATCAGTCATGCCCATATCCAGGTCGGTGATAAGGGTATCGTTCACGTCGCGTTCGATATGGTAGTAGTATTCCTTGTCTCCGCTGCGGCAGATGCCGAGCATGGGCTGGGTATCCTGGAAAGTGTTGAGCACATCCGATGAGTTGAAGAAGGTCTTATCGGTCTTGCCCTTTCTGTATTCATTTTCCGGGGTGCCTACATCGGCCATGAGTTGCTCAAATTCCAGAATGGCTGTCTCGTCCTGAATCATCAGGCTTT
>JAGBZE010000104.1 GCA_017628435.1 Akkermansia sp. | reverse complement strand
TTGTTTCCTGACATGAAAATGTTGCATATGGAGCAGAAAAACGCGCTTCCCAGGGCAGGAAGCGCGTTTGAGAGGAGATTGTGAAGAAAAAATTACAGAGGACATTGCTCCTTGATGGCCTGGGCTGCGGCCTGCACCAGGGGCGGGCCGTTGTAGATGAATCCACTGTACAGCTGCACAAGGGATGCACCGGCCTTAATTTTGTTAACCGCATCCTCTGCCGTGGTAATGCCGCCGACGCCGATGATGGGAATGCTGCCTTTCAGCTCCTGCGCAAAGGCGGCCAGCGTTTCGTTGGCGCGGTTGTAAAGGGGCTTGCCGGACATGCCTCCGCTCTGTGCTGCGTGGGGGGAATTTTCCACGCCGATGCGGGTGGTGGTGGTGTTGGTGCAGATAAGTCCATCCAGCTGGCAATCCTGGAATACATGTGCCAGGTCGCGAATCTGCGCTTCGCTCATATCTGGGGAAACCTTCATCACCAGCGGAACGTAGCGGCCGGTGTCGCTAGCGAGGTTTGCCTGTTCGCTCTTCATGAGGGAGAGCAGGTCTGCCGCACTGTCTGCCTTGGCCAGATCCTGCAGGTTCGGCACATTGGGGCAGGAGAAGTTGATGGCAACATAGTCCGCTACGTCCCAAACAGCACGCAGGCAGGTCAGGTAATCATGGTGAGCCTCAGCGTTGGGGGTGGTCTTGTTTTTGCTGATGTTCACGCCAAGCACGCCGTTGAAGCGGCGGGTGCGGCGTATGTTTTCCACTCCTTCGTCCACGCCGGGGTTGTTGATGCCCATGTGGTTGATGATGGCTTGCTGGGGAATGCAGCGGAACAGGCGGGGCTTCGGGTTGCCGGGCTGGGCAACCGGGGTCAGGGTGCCTACCTCTACAAAACCGAAACCAAGGTGGCCGAATGCTGCAACCGTGTTGGCTTCCTTGTCCATGCCGGCTGCAAGGCCGACGCGGTTGGGGAAGTTCAGACCCATTACTGTGACCGGGTCGTTGACAGGCTTGCTGCCGACTAAGGAGGGCAGCAGGTGCAGACTCTCGGCTGTACGCAGCCCGGCAAGGGTAACCTTGTGGGCTGTTTCAGGATCCATGCAGAACAGCAGTTTCTTGGCGAGATTGTAAAGATAAGGGGACACGAATATATATTGTTAGTTAAAAAGCCGGTGGCTTGCCACGCGCGCACGAGAATTGTACGCAAATGTGCTTCTAAATGCAACCCTTTTTTATTCTTCTTCTACAACCTGAGTGACAGTGCCGATGGCTGGACACGAAAATTCAACCACATCTCCCGGTTTGAGGTACTGCGGCGGGTTCATTCCCATGGCCACGCCACCGGGAGTGCCGGTGGATACCACGTCGCCGGGGTTCAGCGTCATGAACTGGGAAACATAGGCCACCAGCTGGGCCACGGGCATGATAAGCTGGGAGGTATTGGACTTCTGGCGCACCTCTCCGTTCACTTTCAGCTCCAGCTCCAGATTATCCGGGTTGGGAATTTCGTCCTTGGTTACAAAAATCGGGCCGAAGGGGGCAAATGTGTCGTAGCTCTTGCCTTTGGTCCACTGACCGCCGTGCTCCAGCTGGTAGCTGCGCTCAGAGTAATCGCACATGAGGGTGTAGCCCACGATGGCTCGGCGGGCTTCTGTCTCTGTGGCTCGGTGCAGTGTGTCGCCAATGATGACGGCCAGCTCTACCTCGTAGTCCAGCTTAGTGGCGCCCTCCGGGTTAAGTACATAAGAAAGGTCTGATGAAATGGCGGAAGTAGCCTTCAGGAAGATGGATGGTTCAGTCGGAGCGTCGCCGCTGAATTCCTTGGCGTGGTCGGCATAGCATTTGCCCAGACAAGCCAGGGTACAGGGTTGTACGTGCAGCGCGCTGGAAATCACAAGCCCCTTCATGTTTACGGGGACCCCGTCTTCTGCACCTTTGGAAATCCATGTTTCGATTTCCTTGCGAAGTTTTTTGCCTCCCGGCAGCATGGAAGCCCATATTTGTTCATCCTGGCCGGTTACATCGATGAAACAGCCTCTTTTGGGTACCCAGAGACCGATGGTGCTTTCTCCTTCTTCGTCTACGTAATATTGAAGTCTCATATAAAATGTGAAGTGGGGTCAGATGGAGTCCCAGCCGCCGAGCGTGTCGGGAATATCATCTAGTTTGTTGTTGGCCGGAGCGTCTGGTATGGTGGGTACCATTGGTTCGTCCGGCAATACGGTGGTTTCGGTGAAACTGGGGGCTGCTTCGAGCTGCGCCGGGTCCATCTCTCCGGTGGTCAGTTTAAGTTTTTCGCGGATATCATGCGGTGCTTCATCTTTATCAATCTCAACATCTGTCAGGGTGAAGGGCTCCGGCTCTTCCTCTTCATTCTCTTCCACGGCAGAAATTGAGCGGTATTTGAAAATGCGGTCACCCTTCAGGACGAGCCCGGCGCGGATATCTGCTGCAATAATGCTGTTGCGTGCGTGCTGGGCAGAGGAGACAACGAGATTGCCCACGCGGCTTGCCGTGCCATCTGCCGGGTGAGAAATCAGCACCGTGCCTTCAGGGGGAATGGGGCCGATGATACGCAGCAAGGCAAACTTGTCATTCGTGAATACCTGGTGAACCGTTCCCAGGTAAAGTGGGGG
Source organism: Akkermansia sp. (assembly GCA_017628435.1). Classification (GTDB taxonomy): domain Bacteria; phylum Verrucomicrobiota; class Verrucomicrobiia; order Verrucomicrobiales; family Akkermansiaceae; genus Akkermansia. Next base: position 2,434 of record JAGBZE010000104.1, on the reverse strand, counting down.
GGGGATATCCGCTTCGCTTGTCTGTTCCTCCTTCTGGGGGGGCTGTTGCTGCGCAAGCTGGCTGCAGGCTGAAAATATCAGCGTACTGCTCAGGCTGAGTAGAAGGACAGACAGAAATCTATTCATGCCGCGAGAATAACATAATCGGCGGCGCTTAGTCAAGAAACAAGATATTCTTGCAATGCAGGGCAAAGGATGATAGAATGCGCCCATACACCCCCCATTCCCCTCTCTATATGCCCGGAACATCTGAACTTTATCGCCCGAATGCTGCCATTATCTACCAGCGTGCCGATGGCCGGGTGCTTCTTTGCGAACGCGTGAAACCCGCTGGTGCATGGCAGTTTCCGCAGGGCGGTATCAAGAAGGGAGAATCCGCTATGGATGCTGCATGTCGCGAGGGAATGGAGGAGACGGGATTCCGCCCTAATGAGTACGAGATAGTGGCCGCCCGCGGTCCGTATCGCTATAATTACCCGCCTAAGGAGCGCGAACGTGTATTCCAGAAACGCGGGATCCCTTACGCCGGGCAGGAACAGCACTATTTCCTCTGCCTTATGCACAGCGACCAGGCAGAACCCTGGCTGGATCATAAGGAATTCCGTGATTATAAGTGGGTTCTGCCCGGTGAAGTGGATTTGAGCGCTCTGCCGGATTTCAAGCGAACGGTGTATGCGCAGGTGCTTCGTGATTTCTTCAATGTCTGATGCAGCCCATCGCCTACATCCGCTGTCCTTTTGCTGAGAAGTTCGGCGTGCCTCGCCAAGGGAACCTTGCGCCCCATGTCATCAGCGAGATTGTATTCGAGCCTGCCTTCCGCAATGAGGATTGCGTGCGAGGATTGGAGAATTTTTCTCATATCTGGCTTATCTGGCATTTTCATTGCAATCGGCAGGAGTGGCATCCCACGGTGCGTCCGCCGCGTCTGGGCGGGAATACCCGTATGGGGGTGTTTGCCACGCGCTCTCCCTTCCGTCCGAATGGTCTGGGCCTTTCAGTGGTGAAGCTGTTGTCAGTGGAACCTGGCCCGGTGCTGCGAGTTTCCGGAGCTGATATGGTGGATGGCACGCCGATTTTTGACATCAAACCCTATGTGCCGTACTCGGATTCTGTGCCGGAGGCGCTGGGGGGCTTTACCGAAACACCATGGGAACCGCTGGCGGTGCGGTTGCCGGGAATCTTGCCGAAGGGAGCAACGGAGGAGTGGTGCGAGGCTTTGCGCGAAACCTTGGCTCAGGATCCTCGTCCTGCCTATCAGCAGGACCCTGAGCGTGAGTATCATCTTGTTCTCAGGCCTTTTGAGGTGCATTTCCGGGTGCAGGAACAGGTAGCCATTGTCACCGCCATTACACCGTATGCCAAGTGATTGGAAAGCTGAGTTCGAGAACATCTTCCGCGATAGCCTGGTGGGAGGTGCCTCTGTCTCGGTCTGGCAGCATGGGCAGGAGCTGCTGACTCTGCATGAAGGCTGGCCGGAGGACTCTCTCGTCCCTGTGTTTTCGACCACCAAGCCAGCCTCGGCATTATGTCTGCTGCTGTCGCTGCACGACTGTTGCCGTGGCCCTGAGGTGGAGGTAGGGGATATCTGGCCTGCATTCCCCGCACCACATTGCACCATTGCTCAGCTTCTCTCTCACCAGTGCGGGCTGGCGGCTCTGGCAGAACCTGCCCCGCTTGAAGATTTGGATGCATGCCGTGCGGCGATAGAGCGTAGCTCGCCAGCCTGGTTGCCTCCGCAGCATGGATATCATCCTCAGACTTTTGGCCCGCTGGTGGATATCCTGATGCTGGAGCTTACGGGCATGCGTGTGTCTGAGTTCTGGGAACTCCGGATTCGCCGCCCGTATGCGCTGGATTTCTACATCGGATTGCCGGAGAGTGAGTTCCACCGCGTGCAGCAGCTTCAGGCTCCTCGTCTCCAGCCTGGCTACATGATGAAGGATGATTTCTATAAACGGTATTTCGATGCCAACTCCAGCGTGTATCGTGCATTTCACAGCATTGAGGGATACGGTACAGCGCGGGAGATGAGCACCCCTGCCGCCTGGCAATGCGGAAGCCCTGCCAAGGGCGGAGTGGCCAGTGCTCGAGGTCTGGCGCAGTTCTACCAGTTGCTCATGACTGATGCTATACCCGCCGACGTACGAGAGTGGTTATCCACCCCGCAATGCCACGGTTGGGATCATACTCTGCAGCAGGAGACTGCTTTCAGCTGCGGCGCTATGTGTGAGCCTGCTCATCTTTTTCCCGGCGGCGGCTTTGGGCACGCCGGGGCTGGGGGAAGTCATGCCTTTTGCTCCCCATCAACCTGTATTTCCTTTGCTTATGTGATGAACCGTATGGAGCTGGGAAATTTGCCGGGTGAACGAGTCAACGCCTTGCTTTCAACAGGTATACCAGGCCTGTAAGTAGCAGAATGGAACCGACAAGGATT
>JAGBZE010000103.1 GCA_017628435.1 Akkermansia sp. | reverse complement strand
TGATGGGCTACGAATCGCCCGCTTGATTCGCCCCTGCACATCATTTCAAAACATCCAGCCATGATATATAAGAGCATCATTCCATCTCTCCTGCTTGCGCCCCAGCTCCTGTGGGCAGCGCAGCCTGTCGCCTCTATGTCAGGTCAGAGCATCAGCTTCAATATGGAGGAGGTCCTTGTAGCCCGTACAGAGCAGAACTGCCCTGCTGCAGGCCCGTGGTACCTGCTCTCCAATGTCACGGATTTTGCGCTGGATTTCGCTGATGGTGATTCCTTCACAGCCCCGGCAAGATACTGCCCGGATACCTGGACGGATGTTACTGTCACCTATGAAGCAGAGCCGGGCAAGCTGAAGGTGCAGAGCAAGGATTTCCTGGTGGAAATTTCGCTCAAGTTCACCGACGGGCAGAAAGGCACCGCCGACATTGCCTGGCACGAAGCCGGCGACACCCGTCATTTCCCGGATGTTCCCTTTACCCTGCGCCCGGAATCGGACAATGCAGCCCATGTTCATCTGCCGATGGAGCAGATAGGGATGGACCCGAATATGTGGGATGACGGCCTGGCAGACATCCTGCAGGAGCTCGAAAAAGCCAGCTACAAGGGCACAGAAAAATTATACCAGAAACGCCTGGTATCCCTGCTGCCGATGATTATGATGTCGTATGATGCCTCTTACACAACACCAGAGTACAAGGGCAACACGGCACTGCACTACGCCTGTGCACTCAGCCATGTGAAACTCGTTGAGTGGCTGGTGGAACACGGCGCTGACCTGGAATTTTCAACTGACAAGGGCGCCAGCATCGATTCCTGCATCGGCGGCAGGAACGCAGCTGAAATCAGGAGCATCCTGCAAAAGGCCCGGGCATGGCGCGATACTCCCTACCAAGGACCGGAGATTGATACCGACGAGGCGCGCGAAGCCGCCGCTTATCTTGATGTCGCTTTCAGCGGGTATGAACTGGAATCCCCCGATTTCATCATCCCTATAAAGGAAGAGAAAGCCGAAGCCTGCGCAAGGCTGGTATACCGCTATGTCAAGTCAGGCAACGGCCTGCTCTCCCTCGGCATATGCACCACCGATACCCCCGGAGAGCTGCTTATCCGGGTGCTGAACGCCAAGATGAGCGAGGAGATGTTTGTGGAGCGCCTGCTCAGCGAGCTGAAACAGCGCCGCAGGAAGATGCAGGTGGTGCGCCGCACGGAAGGCCTTGCGCTGGCCTTGCTGCCGCACATGATTCTGCACCGCGAGGAAGAGGGCATGCCCTATGACGGAGCATCGCCCCTGTATCGAGCGGCAAAAGAAGGAAACGTGGAGCTCGTGCAATGGCTGTTGGAACACAGCGAAGACCGCCGCATCACAGATGAACAAGGCAAGGCTTGTGCCCTGCCCGACCATGCACCGAATGCGACCATCATCCGTGAGCTCATCAATAAAGCACCGACTCAGCATTTTGCTCCCACTTCTGTCGCAGGCAAAACCTTCACCTTTACCGCCCCGGAGCTCTATGTCCCCCATGAGGTGGCATGGAAGCAGTACAACAGCGAAACAAGCGGAGCCGTGGCTGAGGACAAAGACTGGTGCATTATCAAGGTTGAATACACCCGCAAGGGGCATAGCTCTGCCACTATAAAACGCAGCGCCCAGTGGTCACCCGGCGGTCACAACGCCACCGGCTGGTCAGAGCGTGAGTATACCCTTCAATTCTCCACTCCCGACAGCGGCACTGCCACCTGCAAGGAGAGCGCAAAAAATGATAACGCCTGTACATACAATGGTACTTTTACGCTGAAATAAACCACAACTTCATTTTATCGGTATATGAAAACAACATTATCATTCCTTGTTCTGCTGGCTTCTACCGCCCCTGCGCTGGCGGCTCATCCTGCCCCCGTTTCCATGGCGGGTAAACTTGTTGTTCTGAATTTCTACGATGCGCAGGATGCAAGCACAGAACGAGGAGAGGAACCGATTGAGTGGAAAAAATGCACTTCTTCCTCCATGATGCTGCAGTTTCCTGCAGGAGGAAGTAATTCATACAGCTACCAGCTGTATGAGCAGACAGCTGATTGCCCATGGCCACCGGTTAAGGTGACATACGCACCCGAAGAAGGCCACATCCATATCATCGGCAATGATATGCACGTGCTGGTGAAGCTCAGCTTCAAGTCCGGCGAAGAGGGCACAGCCCATATCGAATGGCATGACGAAACCGGGTCATGGTATGTGCGCGGTGCAGATTTCTCTGTAAGACCCACCAAATCTACCGCCGGCATCATCACCATACCACAGCCCGAGGAACAAGACGGTGCGGTTCAAACCGTGGACGATGGACTGGGTGAATTGGTAAGACAGCTGGAAAACACGCAGTACAAGACTGCCGTGGAGCGCCTGTACCAGAAGCGTCTGCTCACCATCCTGCCCCAGATTATGGAGGGGGCCTCCATCGATACCACCATCGCCAATGCCAACGGCACCACTGCCCTGCACAATGCATGCGGCCTCAGCCATGTGGAAATTGTCCGCTGGCTGGTGGAGCATGGAGCCGATATCAGCGCTAAAACAGCGAAAGGAGCCAGCGTGGAAACATGCGTAGGCGGACCGAACGCCAAAACCATCCGCGATATCCTTAAAAAAGCTAAAGGCCGAAAGCAGTTTAAGTCATGAAGTTCAAATCATTAGCAATAGCGCTCGCCGCATCGTGTTCGCTGCTCTTTTCCTCCTGTGAGTTCGTGCTCGATGCCTTGATTGCCTATGACTGGGATGAT
>JAGBZE010000102.1 GCA_017628435.1 Akkermansia sp. | reverse complement strand
GGCTGAGCTTAAGCGTTTGCTTTCGCTCATGGTTCCCCTGTACCTGGCAAACCTCATGAATATGGGTATGGGAGTGGTGGACACCGTAGTGGCAGGACAGGCCGGGCCGGAGCAGTTAGCTGGTGTGGCGTTAGGAACCTCCGTTACAGTGCCGATTATGGTGGCAGTTGGTTCGGTGGTTACAATTATTGGACCTATGGTGTCCCGCCTGCTTGGTGCAGGGTGTGAGACCAAAGTCGGATTGCTTCTGAATAACGCGAAGATTCTGGCGGTATTTCTCATGGCTGTGGAGGTTGTGGCGCTGTTGCTCGGGCGTGAGGTGTTTGCCCTGGTGAGCGATGATGTGCAGATGGTGAAGGTGGCGCAGGATTACTTGTATTTTCTGCTGTATGCGGTGCCGGTCAGTGTGATGATACGCGTGCTGCAGGGGCATTTCGAGGGGTATGGCCACACGCGACCTGCCATGCTGATTGCCTGCATGGGGCTTCTTCTGAATATCCCCCTTAATTATATATTCGTGTTTGGCTGGGGGCCGGTGCCTGCCATGGGTGGTGCGGGGTGTGGGCTTACCACTACACTGATTCATTACCTGATGGCTGCGGCGCTGCTGGTGCTCATGGCTGTGTACCCCCGGTATCGCCGCAATTTGGTGCATATGTGGGCGAACCGAGCGGCAGAGTGGCGTGTTGTTCGCGATATTGTCAGCAAGGGGACTCCGCTCGGCATCGCCTCGTTGTGTGAGATGAGCTTTTTTTGCGTGGTGACTCTGGTGATTGCGCCGCTGGGGGTGATGGCTGTTGGGGCGCACCAGATTGCCATTAACGTTTCTGCTCTGCTGTTTATGTTTCCGCTTTCACTGAGCATTGCAGCCTCCATTCGCTCGGCTTACCACGTCGGTGCTCGCGATGAGGCCCGCTTCCACGCACTTCTCCGCACTAGTATCAGTTTCATGCTTGCTGTAGTTCTTCTGAGTGCGGTGGTGACTATAGTATTCCGGCGGGAGATTATCGGGTGCTACACGGATGATGCCTCTATAATAGATACGGCTGCCATGCTGCTGGTGATGTGCTCCATCTATCAGCTGCCGGATGCGCACCAGGCTCTGATGAGTGGTTTGCTGCGTGGTTGTCATGATACCAAGGCCATCACCTGGGTGAATATGTTCTCTTACTGGGTTGTTGGATTTCCTCTCGCCTGTATCCTTATCCGCACGGATTGGCTGGTATCGGCTTTAGGGGCCATGGGAGCCTGGGTCAGTTTTGTGGTGTCACTTACTATCACCGCAGCACTCCTTAGCTGGCGTTTTAAGTTGGCCAGCAGGCGTGTTTTTACTCTTCCGGAATAAAAAAATGCAGGGAAGGGGAGAAAAGTCGCGTTATTTTGCTTGACGCGGGAACTGGATAAGCGTATAGTGGGTGCCCCGCACTACAGGTGTAGTGTGGACTAAACACATACAAAGAAAACACAAACGATGAAGACCCACGTGAAGAAAGGTGACAACGTTCTCGTTATCGCCGGCAAGAACAAGGGCAAGCGTGGTGTTGTTCTTTCCGTGAATGCCAGCAAGCAGACCGTGACGGTTGAGGGTGCCCGCATCCTCAAGAAGGCTACCAAGCCCACCGAAGCTGACCCTGAAGGCGGCATCAAGGAAATCGACGGCGCCATCCACATCTCCAATGTGAAGAAAGTGAGCTGATGCCGAAAGGCTGAAACTCCGCGCTTAAGCCATCACTAAACTAACTTATTAACAAGAGCTGACCCGCTAATATTATGAGCACACCTACATTGCTTACATACTACAAGGAGACGGTCACTAAGGCCCTCCAGGCGAAGCACAACTATGCCAACGTGCATCAGATTCCCCGTCTTGAAAAGATTGTGGTGACCACGTGCATGGGCAAGCACCCCGACCGCAAGCAGGCTGTTGAGGATGCTGTTGCTGAAATCGCCAAGATCACCGGCCAGAAGCCGGCTATGACCTACGCCCGCAAGAGCGTGGCTAACTTCAAACTCCGCGAGGGTGAAGTCCTCGGCGCCCGTGTGACGCTGCGTTCCACCCAGATGTGGGAGTTCCTCGATCGCTTCATTAACATTACCGCCCCCAACATCCGCGACTTCCGTGGCCTGCCCACCAAGTCCTTTGACGGCCGCGGTAACTATGCCATCGGTATTCCTGATCAGTCCATCTTCCCTGAAATCGAGCTGGATCAGATCAAGCGTAACATCGGTTTCGACATTATCTTCGTAACTACCGCTAACACGGACGAAGAGGGTCGCGACCTGCTTGCCGAGCTGGGTATTCCCTTCCGCAAGCCCACCAAGAAGACTGAAGAAAACGCCTAACTAAATTACGATTATGGCAGTATTAAGTGATCCTATCGCAGATTTCCTCACCCGCGTGAAGAACGCCGGCATCGCCCGCAATGAGGTCTTCACCGCTCCCTACTCCAGCATCAAGGCTGAGATTGCCCGCATCCTGCAGGCTGAAGGCTACATCTGGAGCTACGAGATCGTTGGTGAAGGCAAGGACAAGGCCATCAAGGTCAAGTCCAAGTTCACGAACGAGGGTAAGTCCATTGTAACGGAAGTAAAGCGCGTGTCCAAGCCTGGTCGTCGCGTGTACGTTCCCTCCGCCGAGATCCCGACCGTGATGAACGGCCTTGGTATCTCCATCGTTTCCACCTCTCGCGGCATGATGACGGGCGCTCAGGCCCGCAAGCAGCAGATTGGTGGCGAGCTCATCGCTCTCGTATGGTAACATTAACCCCTGACCTGATATAATATGTCTCGAGTAGGTAAAAAGACTATCACCGTTCCCGCCGGCGTGACCGTGACGATCAACGGTGCTGATGTTACCGTAAAGGGTGCTAAGGGCGAGCTCAGCTGGACGATGCCCGCCGGTATCTCCGCCGCTCAGGAAGGCGCTGTTCTGACTGTTTCCCGTGCAAACGAGGACCGTCAGGTGCGCGCTCTGCACGGCACCAGCCGCTCCCTTATCGCCAACATGATTGAGGGTGTATCCAAGGGCTTCGAGAAGAAGCTTGAGATCGTAGGCGTGGGTCTGAAGGCCGCTGTGAAGGGCAATGTGCTCGACCTGGCTCTCGGTAAGTCCCACCCCATCCTTCACCCCATTCCTGCCGGCCTTACCGTGACGGTGGCCGACAACACCAAGGTGACGGTGGCAGGTATCGACAAGCAGCTTGTCGGTCAGTTCGCAGCAGAGGTGCGCGGTTACTATCCCCCCGAGCCGTACAAGGGCAAGGGTGTCCACTATGTGGGCGAGTACATCCGCCGCAAGGAAGGCAAGAGCGTTGGCAAGTAATCATTATCATCTCAAACCCTTTAAAAGTTTACTAGAAGAATATGAGCACTATCAATCGCAAAGCCATCCGTGCCCGCGTTCATACGCGTATCCGCAAGAAGCTTGCCGGTACGCCTGAGCGTCCCCGTCTGGCTGTAAGTTTCTCTAACCAGCACGTATATGCCCAGGTGATCGATGACACCAAGGGTGTGACTCTCTGCAGCGCCTGCACCAAGCAGCTTGAGCTGAAGAAGGCCAACCTGGAGACCGCCGCTAAGGTGGGCGCCCTTGTTGGTGAGCGCGCGCTGGCCGCTGGTATCACTGAGGTTGTATTCGACCGCGGTGGTTTCCTCTACCACGGGAAGGTTAAGGCCCTGGCCGATGCCGCTCGTGAGGCTGGTCTGAAATTCTAAAGAAGAAAGGTTTATAGAAAAATGAACACTGAAGAAACGAAAGCTCCGGCCGAAGAGACTCAGGCTACTCCCGCCCCGCAGCAGCGCGGTGGCCGTGGTCCCCGTCGCGATGGCAACCGTCCCGGCCGCGGCCCGCGCCGTGAGGGTGGTCGCCGCAACGAGACTCCCGTTGAGGAAGGTCCTCAGCTGATGGAGAAGGTTGTGTACGTGAACCGTTGCGCCAAGGTTGTTAAGGGTGGCCGCCGCTTCTCCTTCTCCGCCCTCATCGTTGTGGGTGACCAGAAGGGTAAGGTTGGCTACGGCTTCGGCAAGGCTAACGAGGTTTCCGACGCTATCCGCAAGGGTACCGACGCTGCCAAGCGTGCTATGAAGAAGGTGACCGTGGTGAACGACACCATCCCGCACGAGACCTACAGCGAGTTCGGTGGCGCCAAGATCGTTCTGAAGCCCGCTGCTTCCGGTACCGGTCTTGTGGCCAGCGCCAAGGTGCGTTCCGTGCTTGAGGCTGCCGGCGTGAGCAACGTCATCGCCAAGTCTCTGGGTTCCTCCAACGCCGCTAACGTGGTGAAGGCTACCATGCAGGCTATGCTCGACATGCGCACTGCTGACCAGGTTCTCTCCGCCCGTGGCAAGAAGAAGAAGGACGCCTCCATCTGAGTTAAACCACCAACCATAGATATTCAAGAATCATGTTGACTCTCGACAATCTCCAGCCGAATCCGGGTGCCAAGCATCGCAAGAAGCGCCTCGGTTGCGGCGAAAGCTCCGGCCTGGGTAAGACCTGCGGTAAGGGCAACAAGGGCCAGAAGGCTCGTTCCGGTGGCTCCATCCGCCCCGGCTTCGAAGGTGGTCAGATGCCCCTTCATCGTCGTCTGCCGAAGAAGGGCTTCAACAACGCCCGCTTCCAGTCCACCATCGCCATTGTGAACCTGAACCAGCTCGAAGCTTTCTTTGAAGCCGGTGCCACGGTTACCGAGAACGAACTGCGCGCCATGGGCCTCGTGAAGGGCCAGGCTGACGCTGTGAAGCTCCTCGGCAATGGTAACCTTTCCAAGGCTCTGAACGTGACCGTTGATTTTGCCAGCGCTTCTGTTGCTGCCAAGATCGAGGCCGCTGGTGGCACCCTCACGGTGCTCAGCGCCCAGTAAAGGACTCAGGCTCAGCAATGAGTCTTTGCAAAAACTTGACACAGAGCCGGGCAGCGCAGCGCTGCCCGGCAACTGTGTAAGAAAAGGGGAGGGTTTTTCGCAGAATTCTCTATTTTTCTAAGCATCAATATGGTGTGAGGATAAACAGCCGCCTGCCGGGCTGCCGCACCACCCCGCTGCACAACAGACTTCTACAACATCTTAACAACCCAGGAAACCATGATTTCAGCATTTGCTAATACCATGAAGGTACCGGAGCTCCGGAGCCGCATCCTCTTCACCCTGGCCATGATCGTCATCGTGCGCCTTGGTGTGCATCTGCCCCTTCCGGGCGTGGACGTAGCCGAGCTGGCCCGTTGCGTGGCCGAGGCCTCCAAGGAGGGCGATAGCCCCCTCGGCGCACTTGGCTCCATTCTCACCATTTTCTCCGGTGGCGGTCTGCAGCAGTGCGGTATCTTCGCCCTGGGTATCATGCCGTACATTTCCGCCTCCATTATGACCCAGCTCATGGGTGCCGTGCTGCCCTCCTGGCAGAAGATGATGCGCGAGGAAGGCGGGCGCCAGAAGATGACCAAGTACACCCGTATTCTGGCCATCATCATCGCCATCATCCAGGGTTACTTCCTGACTCAGACCCTGCGCAACCCCTCCACCATTGGCCTGAATGCCAATGACCTGGTGATGAATCCCGGCATTATCTTCACCCTCACCACCATCTTCATCATCGTGACCGGCACCATGTTCCTCATGTGGATTGGTGATCAGATTACCGAGCGCGGTGTGGGCAATGGTATCTCCCTTATCATCTCCGTGAACATCATTCACGCTCTTCCCGGTGCTTTCGCCGTGGCATGGCAGTATTGCGTGATGAAGGGAACGGAGCTCAATCCGCTGGGTTCTCTGGGCATGGTGGCCCTCATTCTCTTCATGGTGCTGGTGGTGGCTCTCGTGGTTGTTGTGAGCCAGGCTCAGCGCCGTATCCCGGTGCAGTATGCCAAGCGCGTTGTAGGCCACGGCAAGATGATGCAGGGTGGCACCCAGTACCTGCCGCTCAAGCTCAACTACTCCGGTGTGATGCCCGTTATCTTCGCCACCGCCATTCTGGCTCTGCCGCAGATGCTGGTGCAGCAGATGTTCTCTCAGGACAGCTGGGTAGTGGGCCTGGTGGCCAACTGGCTTTCCCCGAATGATTTCCCTTACTACATCATCTCCGCCATCATGATTTACTTCTTCTCGTACTTCTGGGTGGCCACGATGTTCCAGCCGCAGCAGATTTCTGAGGACCTGAAGCGCAGTGGTGGTTACATCCCCGGCGTGCGTCCCGGCCCCCCCACGGCCAAGTTCCTGGACGACACCATGTCCCGCCTTACCTTCTCCGGCTCTCTGTTCCTGACCCTCATCTACTTCCTGCCGAGCCTGCTTTCCGTGTGGGGTGGTCTGCCCATGCTGGTGACCCAGTTCTTCGGTGGTACCTCTCTGCTCATTCTCGTGGGCGTGCTGCTGGACATGATGCGCCAGGTGGAGGCTACGCTCCTTCAGAAGAACTACGATGGCTTCATGAAGAAGGGTAAGATCCGTGGCAAGTACAGCCATCTGCAGGGTACCGGTAACGCAGCCGAAGGTCGCGGTGTGGTCATCCTCTGGGTGATTATCTCCCTCTTCGTTCTTGCCGGCGCTATCGTGCTCGCCAGCTGATAAGCGCAGAACGCTAACTTTTCAATCGGGCGGGGTTCCAATGCGAACCCCGCCCGATTTGCATTGACAAATCCGGCGTATCAGGTAGAATGGGCGGCGTTATGAGTCTCCGTCTTGCTGTACTGGGTTCCGGGTCTGGTTCCAATTGCCAGTCTATTTTCAATGCCATTGCTGATGGACGCCTCGATGCCGAGGTCGTCATTGTCCTCTCTGACCACGAGGATGCCTACATTCTCGAGCGTGCCCGCCAGCACGGCGTGCGCGCCGAATACATGGACTGCGGTGGTTTCAAGAACAAGTTCCCGCTGGAGGTGCAGGAGGCGCTGGCGAAGAAGCTGCAGGAACTCAATATCGACCTCATCTGCCTGGCCGGCTTTATGCGCTTGGTGAAGGCTCCGCTGCTGGAGGCTTTCCCCCGCCGCATTCTGAACATCCACCCCGCGCTGCTGCCCGCATTCCCGGGTGTGGAGGCCTGGACCCAGGCTCTCAATGCCGGTGCTAAGCAGGCCGGCTGCACCGTGCATTATGTGGATGCCGGCATGGACACCGGAGAGATTCTCATGCAGGCCTATGTGCCCGTGCTGCCGGATGATACTCCGCAGACCCTGCATGCCCGCATTCAGGTGCAGGAACATATCCTCTACCCCGCCGCCATTCTTTCGGCGATTTCCCGCCTGTAAGTTTTCAAACAAGAAGGCCGCCCTCGGGCGGCCTTTCTGGTGCTTCGGGACTAAAGTCCCGTGCTCCGACAATGTTGTGGGCGTTCTCGAGACTTCATTGGCTGGCTTTCAGGCCATCGATGACGGCGGCAGTGAATCCGCTGCGTTCCATGGCATTGAGGCCCCGGATGGTGATGCCGCCGGCTGTGGTCACCTGGTCGATGGCTACTTCCGGGTGCATGCCGCTCTGCAGCAGGAGACTGGCGGCGCCGTGTACAGTGTGCTCTACAATGCGGGCTGCTTCCTCCGGGCGGAAGCCCAGCTCTACGCCGCCTTCCATGGCGGCGCGGATGTAGCGCATGGCAAAGGCAATGCCGCAGGAGGCGAGCGCCGTGCCGGCAGCGAGGTGCTGCTCATCGGTGATAACAGTGTACCCGAGCGCGGCAAACAGTTTGTTCACCACTGCGGTCTGCTCTTCAGAAGCGTTCTGCTGGCAGATGAAAGTCACGCCATCCAGCACCGCCACTGCCGTGTTCGGCATGGCGCGGAACAGGACAGGCTGCGTGGGGGCTGCAAGGAGCTGCTCCATTTCCCGCAGACTGATGCCCGCTGCCACGGATATGATGATATGCCGGCTGAAGTTCAGGGCAGGGCGAATTTCCTCAATCACTTCCCGCATGAGCCAAGGCTTGACCGCCAGCAGAATGATATCTGCCTCGCTTGCGGCCTGGCGGTTGTCCCTGGTGGTCTGCACACCGGGCAGCGTGGCTTGAATGCGCTCCAGACTGGCAACGGTCTTTGCAGTGCAGATAAGTTTGCCAGCATCCCATGCGCCAGCGGCGATGAGGCCGCGAGCAATCGCGCTTCCCATGTTTCCTGTGCCTATGATTGCCAGTTTCATCGTGATGCCTTGCGGAAATCGTATGGATTTACGGGGGTGTCGTCCTGCCATAACCCCTTGCGTGCTTTGCGTGCGGCCTTTTCGGCGGCTGCCAGGTCCTTGGCATCCGGCGCGAAGTAGGCATAGTGCCAGGCCAGACCTTCCTTCACCATCTGGAGGTTGATGTTCTTCTTGCCCATCCAGACAACGGCCACCTTGCGGCCGTACTGGTCGGTATCCTTTATCTCCAGCCGCACCGTTTTACCCTCGCAGAGTTCTTTCAGCCGGGCCCGGGCCTCATCAGCATAGGCCTGCCCCTTTTCCGGTGCATCGATGCCCCACAGGCGCACGCGTGTCTTGTTGTCCGGCAGTTTGAAGGTATCGCCATCCTGCACATAGTGGCAGATGACTTCGTCGCCTGCCGGTTCCGGCTGTTGCAGACCGCCCTTGCGGAAGAGGTAGGTCTCGTCCGCCCAGAGGCCTTTTTTCGCCTTACGGGCCTTCTTCATGGCCTCGGCCAGGTCGGTGGCCTCCGGGGCATTGTAATCATCGTGCCAGGCCATGCCTGTGCGCACCATGAAGAGGGCCAGGTTGGTATTACCTGCGGAAACATCGGCCAGTGTGCGGCCAAGCTGGTCTGTACCCCGTACCGTGATTTTCAGCTTTCTTCCCTTGATGGTCTTGTCCAGTGAGGCCGTAGCCTTTGCTGCATAAGGCTGGCCTTTTTCCGGGGCGTCGATGCCCCATATCTGTACCTTGGTACCATCGTCAAGGTGAAGGGTATCGCCATCTACCACGCGTTTGCAGGTGCCGGTAAGAGTTTCTGCCAGCAGTGGGCAGCACAGAAGGAAATAGAGTAGTGTTTTTTTCATGAAAGGTAATAGAAGCGGGGGCGAGTACCGCAGCACCCGCCCCCGGAGGAATCAGTCATTTCTCACGCGGGAGCGTGGAGAGAGCACGATGGGCACACCGGCCGCCTTGATGCGGGAGCGGATGGTGTTGCGCAGGTACTGGGCGTAGCTGTCGGCCAGCAGGCGCTTGTCATTCACGAACAGCACATAGGTGGGCACCGGAATGGTGGTGTACTTCTCATTCACCGCCGTGGTGGCGTAGAAGAGCTTGAGGCGCTTCTTGAGCACGCGGTGCTGACCGGGAGGATTCATCTCCATGGCGCGCTGGAGCAGGCGGTTCAGCTCGCCCGTGGTGGGCATGTTGAGAGCCTCCTGCTGCACACGGGCAATGCTCTTGAAGATGGAGTCGATACCCCAGGAATCCTTGGCGGAGACGATGGCCACGGGTGCGTAGTCGAGGAAGAAGAGGTTCTCTTTGATATGTTCCTTCACTGCTTCCTTGCGGGCGCTCATGGGGGCGTCCGGGCAGTAGAGG
>JAGBZE010000101.1 GCA_017628435.1 Akkermansia sp. | reverse complement strand
CATACCTGCGCCGGTGAAGAATATCGCCCATAGCACAACCATCAGGTGACGATACTCCGCCGGTACTCCAGCTAGCAGCAGCGGTATAAAGATAACTCCTATTACTAATGCCGCGAGAGCAATTAGCAGCAGAGGTATCATCCACAGCATGCACCTCACGAATTCACGCCGCCCTGCCCTGCCCCGCAGATGATACCAGCGGGTGCGCGAAGGGAGAGTAAGAGAAGTGCCTGCCATAGTAATCGTTTACCCGCGAGGATACTTGACGGAAGGACCATATCGATTCGGCCCTCTCCTACTATCAATGCAGCCGATGACAAGAAGCATGATAGCACTCAGCGTGCTGATTGTATTCAGAACAATAGCTGTTATTCCCATGGGAGTAGATGCCAGCTCCATCTGTTTATTTTCAAACAGCTCATCGACATCCTTATCCAGCTGCTCAGACAGCTGTAATTCTTGTGCAGCTATTTTCTCCTCTGCTGCCGGGTCTGTTTCCTCTTCATCCTGCCCGTTCTCATTCAGCTGAGCTACTGCTGTTGAGTATTGCTGATAGAGCTGCTTGCATTCCGGAACAACAGCCCTGGCAATATCACCAATAAACAGCAGGGCCACCACCAGATATACAATGTTGACAGCAGATAATACGAATGACCACCATCCGCTCCAGCCCAGGTCATGCAGACGCCGCACATACATGCAGAAATACGGAATCCACAGGAATGTATACATCACGGTGGTGTAGATTACATACTTCTCCAGGCATGCGCACAGATGATTGAAATCCTCAATATCTGATGAGATGTATACTATGCCGACTATCAGCAGAATGAACCACAGAATCATCACCGGAATCATCCCCACATGGAACGCCCAGAACTCCTTTCGCGTGGCGCGTCCACGGGTGCTGAAGAAACGTCGCCCGGCAAAAAGCAAGTTCGCCCAGAAACCATCATTGGATGCACGCAGCGTATATCCGCACTTCGGACACTCAGCAGGAACCACCCACCCGCTCAGTGATTCCCTGCACTTCGGGCATTCGCCGGGCTCTACACCCACTCCGCTGGAGAAAGGTATCTTTTCACCCTGCTCTGTCTGAATCTCACCGTTCAGCACCCATTCCTGTTCATCAAGAGCTTTCCAATTGGAATCACCGGCTGTCGCTACCTTTGTCTTTTCATGAATCGCGCCGGATATTCGGAGTGCCGCCAGTTGTTCCAGGGTAAACGGTCCCTGCGGCTTCTGTTCTTCATTCAGGTAATAATATTTGGGAGTAGGCATAAAATAACTGCCTCATTGTCTCTTTTTTACCCCCAAATGTCAAGGTTCTATTAGTTCTCCGACAATAAAATGACCGCTGTGCCGTCAGTGGAAGAGAAGCCACGTTCCCTTAAGTCAGGTGGGTGCGGAGTGGGGGTCGCTGAGGTATCCATTGGACGGAACATAAAACCCCTCGTACTTGATGCCCCTGTTATAATTACATCGGTCCGGGCCTTTTGAACCACGCGTCACGAGCACAGCAGCCGGGTGTATATATATCACACTCCCGCACCACTGGCAAGTATATATTGCAAACTGTTGGATTCCGTTTGTTCCATGTGGAACATTCCTTTTTCACTGTCATGTAACATATTGTAAATACAGCATAAAAGCTCATACATACGCGCACACGCGCCTGATATCATTTGACAAAGCGAGGATAAATGTGTATAACTGCCGCATACACATGACGATACCTCAGATATTAACGAAACAATTGACGGCAGCCCTCACCCGCGTACTGGGTGATACACTGCCTGAAGGGTTCACGCCTGCGGTGACCCCATCCCAGGATTTACGCTTCGGTGACTACCAGAGCAACGCCGCCATGATGCTGGCCAAACAGGTACGCACCAATCCCCGCGCTCTGGCTACTCAGGTGGTAGAGGCTTTCGGCGAATCTGAAGCTGCTACGCTCGAAATCGCCGGTCCCGGCTTTATCAACTTCCGTGTGCGCCCGGAGTTCTTCGCTTCCATGACAGAAGCAATGATGAATGATGAGCGACTCGGTGTTGCCCTTACAGAAAACCCGAAAACGCTGGTCATCGACTTCTCTGCCCCGAATGTTGCCAAGCCCATGCATGTGGGCCATATCCGCTCCACCATCATCGGTGATACACTCGGGCGTCTGGCTCGTTTCCTCGGTCACACCGTCATTACAGATAACCACATTGGTGACTGGGGTACACAGTTCGGTATGATTCTCTGGGGATGGAAGAATATCCTTGACCAGGAAGAGCTGGCCAAAGACCCCATTGAGGCCCTCCTCGCTGTGTATAAAGAGGTCAATACCCGCTGCAAGGAAGATGCTTCTCTGCTCCCCGTCTGCAAGGCTGAACTGGTGAAGCTGCAGAGTGGTGATGAAGAGAATCTCAGCATCTGGAAACGCTGCATCGATGTCACCAAGATTGGTCTGGAAAAGATTTACAGTCAGTTAGATATCACATTCGACCACTGGCTGGGTGAAAGTGCTTATAACGATGCTCTCGCCCCCCTGGTAGAAGACCTCATTGCCAAGGGAATTGCCCGGGAGAGCGATGGCGCTATCTGTGTGTTCTCGGATGGTTTCCACAAGCCCCAGAATGACCCCTTCCTGGTGCAGAAAGATGGTGAGTGGGTACCTGTGCCCGCCATTATCAGAAAGGCAGACGGCGGCTTCCTGTATGCCACCACAGACCTTGCTACGCTGGACTACCGTACCACCCATTTCAACGCCGATTCCATCTGGTATGTAGTGGGTGCTCCTCAGGAAAAACACTTCAAGCAGATCTTCGATATCGAGCGTATGCGTGGCGTCAGCGGTGACTTCCGTCACGTGGCTTTCGGCTCTATTCTCGGTAAAGACCGCCGCCCCTTCAAGACTCGTTCCGGTGATACGGTGAGCCTGCAGGATGTCATCGATGAGGCTGTCACCCGTGCCGCAAAGGTCATCGAAGAGAAAAGCCCGGATATGCCGGAAGATGAAAAAGCAGCCGTTTCTCAGGCCGTCGGTATCGGTGCAATCAAGTTCGCCGAGCTCTCTCAGAACCGCATGAGTGACTATATTTTCGACTGGGATAAGATGCTCGCCCTCACCGGTGACACGGCTCCTTACCTCCAGAATTCCTACGTTCGCGTGCGTTCTATTTTCCGTAAAATTGATTCGCAATTTATTAAGCCTCAATCACTTGCAATTAAAGAAGACGCAGAGATTCATCTGGCACGCATGCTGGTCAGATATGGTGAAGTAGTACCCTCCACACTGGATGACTGCCGCCCGAATCTGCTGGCTTCCTACCTCTATGACCTGGCTCGTGCCTTCCATAGTTTCTATGAAGCCTGCCCGGTTCTGAAGAGCGAAGGTGAGACACGTGAAACACGTCTCGCCCTCTGTGACCTGACCGCTTCTGTGCTGAAACACGGTATGGGTCTCTTCGGTATTACCATGCCCGAACGTATGTAAATATGAACTTACAATCAGTGTTCCACATGGAACAAATGCTTGTCATTCTCTGCGCCGCTTCAACCATTCCGGTTGGCGGCGCAGAGCTACTTTCTGCTCATCACGAAACAGAACAGCCAACTCCGCTCCCCTACCCTGCCCCGAGTTTCGTATCAGAGGCACCGGCAGCAAAAATTATTCAAGCTACCGTAGATGAGCGTGTTTCCACATATAACAATCTTGCTATTCAGGATGCGCTGATGGGTTATCATACACGCGCGCGCGCGTACTTTAATAAAGCTCTGACTCATGATGCAGCAAATGCTCTGGCGCAGTGCGGACTCCTGATTATTGAAGAATTAAACCACGAAGAAAAATCAAAACGAATCCGCTCCCTGAAATCTATTCTGGAGAATCCGGATTTAAGATTAACACCTGCGGAGGTGTTCTACGTGGAAAACTTTCTTCTTCTGGCGAACGGTGACATCCATGGTGCGGCGCAGGCATTCCTGAAACGCGCAGAACGATACAAGGCGGATATCATGAGTGGTTGCTGGGCTGCCATTCTCTTGCATTACTGTGAACAAGCCTACGATGATACAGGAACTGTTTCAGAAAATCAGCAAAGAGCCCTCGCTATCGTTGAACGTATGCTCAACAGATATCCCTCACACCCACTCGTACTCTATACACGCGCAGCGATAGAAGAAAATGCACCGCATGTTTCCGATGCTGCGTTGTCTGCTGCCGAAAAATCTGCACAGCTCTTGTCTCAGCATCCGCTGGCTCGCCAGCTGTATGGACACTTACTCTACAAATCATCTTCTGCTACACGTGCAACATCTCACCTGAGTGCTGCTCGTCGTTTGTTTGAACAAGACCGACAAAATCTGGATAACCTTGTCGATGATGACTTTGAGCTCGCCGCTGCAGAGCTATACGAAAT
>JAGBZE010000100.1 GCA_017628435.1 Akkermansia sp. | reverse complement strand
CTGCGTACCTATTTTGGTTTCGATGCACTTCGCCCAGGGCAGGACTCGGTAGTGCAGGCTGTGCTTTCGGGGCGGGATGCCATGGGTATCATGCCCACGGGTGGCGGCAAATCGCTCTGCTACCAGCTTCCGGCGCTCTGCCGTCCCGGGCTTACAGTGGTGGTTTCGCCCCTGATTGCTCTGATGAAAGACCAGGTGGATGCTCTGCAGGCCCGGGGCATTCCCGCCGCTGCAGTCAACTCCTCGCTTGGGACCGAGGAATATCGGCAGGTGATGCAGTCTCTGCGATATGGCGAGCTGAAGGTGTTGTATGTGGCTCCTGAACGCTTTGCGCAGGAAGGTTTCATGAACCTGCTGCGTGGCTTGCAGATTTCACTGCTGGCGGTGGACGAAGCGCACTGCCTGAGCCAGTGGGGACATGATTTCCGCCCCGATTACCTGCGCCTGGGGCGCGTGCGCGAGGCGCTGGGCTATCCGCAGACCGTGGCGCTCACTGCCACGGCAACGGCTCATGTGCGCGAGGACATTCTGGGCACTCTGCAGCTGCGTGACCCTGCAGTCATCATCAGCGGCTTTGCTCGCGATAATCTGGATTTTGCCATTACCCACTGCGAGGGGCGCAAGGCCAAGTTTGAGCGCATTCACAAGCTGGTGGCGCGTTGGAAAACCGGCATTGTATATTGCTCCACGCGTAAGAACGTTATGCTCGTGTTCGAGGAACTGGCCGCTCAGCATGTGAATGCGGTGGCATACCACGCGGGTATGACGGATGAGGAGCGCGAGTTTTCGCAGGATGCCTTTGTTTCCGGCCGGGCAGATGTGGTGGTGGCTACCAATGCTTTCGGTATGGGTATCGACCGCTCGGATGTGCGCTTTGTGGCGCATTTTGAAATTCCCGGCAGCGTGGAGGCCTACTATCAGGAAGCCGGCCGCGCCGGGCGAGACGGCGAACCTGCTGCGTGCGAGCTGCTTTTCAACCATGCCGACCTGAAGACGCAGGAATTCTTCTTCGAGGGCAGCAATCCGCCTATTTCGCTGATTCGTGCCTTGTACAGCTTCCTGCGTTTCGAATGCGACCCCACCACGCATGAGCTGCATATCACCGTGGATTCCATGGCTGAGCGCATGGGCAAGGACGTGAACCCCATGGCCGTGGGTACGGCGCTCTCCTGTCTGATTCATGCCGGGGCTATTCAACGCTTTGATGTGCCCGGCCAGCTCACGAAGGGAACGCGACTGCTGCATCCGGAGCTGAATTTCGAGTGTCTGGAGATTGACCGCGTTTCTCTGGAGGAAAAGGCCCGCCGCGACCACCTGAAGATTGAGTCCATGACCCGCTTTGCCTATTCCACCGGCTGCCGCCAGAAGTGGATTCTGGACTACTTTGGCGAGGCTGATGCTGCCCCCTGCGGGCATTGTGACATGTGCTCCAGCGCAGATGATGGCGAGCGCGAGGAAATATCCGGTGAGGAGCTTCTGACCGTCCGCAAGGCGCTGGCCGGTGTGGCGCGGGCCTCCAGGCTCGGGCCGAATGGCGAATGGGTGGGCATCTACGGGCGCGGCAAGATTATGGACATGCTGCGCGGGGCTAAGAATGCCTCCATGCACCAGTATCTTACCTCTCTATCCACCTACGGTATTCTCAAGCATTTGTCGGATGCCAGGATGAAGGCTCTTTTCCGCGCCATGCAGGATGCCGGGCTGCTGCAGCGCACGGGCGATGAAATGCCACTCATCACGCTCAGCGCCGCTGGTGAGGAGGTGATGCAGAGCCGCAGCGTTCCCCGCATGTCGCGCCGCGGATGGTGCGGTTCCACGGCCATGCTGAAGCCCCAGGTTGCCCGGCAGGACAGAACCCGGCACCTGCTCGAGAGCATGGGGCTGGGGCGCCTGGATAAGGAATTGTATGAACACCTGGCCGAGCTTCGCCGCGATTTAGCTGCAGAGTACAACATGCCGGCCTACCGTATCATGCATAATGAAACGCTGAAGGCTATGGCCACAGTGAAGCCCACCACCATGGAGGCCGCAGAGCGGCTCAAAGGGGTGGGCCCGTGGCTGCGCACGCATGGGCTGCGTGCCTTTGTGGAGTTGATTCAGGATTACGAAGAGCGTTAGCACACGCCCTTGAATTCGTAGCCTGCCTGCTTGATGGTCGCCGCCAGCAGGGCTTCGTCCGGTGTACCTTCGGAGGTGAGGGTGACGCTGTTTGTCTTGTGGTCAGCCTTCACTTCGGTGATACCGGGCAGGGCGCTGAGCGCCTGGGTCACATGGCGCTCGCAGTGCGGGCACATCATGCCTTCTACAGAAATAGTGGTGGTATTCATGCGGATGGGGGTGGGTTGTGGAAGGGTGAGCTTGCGGAGACGCAGGGCATTGCCTACCACGCACAGGCTGCTCAGGCTCATGGCGGCGGCGGCTATGCCCGGAGTGAGCAGCCATCCTGTGGACGGATACAGCAGGCCTGCGGCCAGCGGAATGGCCAGCATGTTGTAGACAAGGGCCCAGAAAAGATTCTGCCGGATGATGCGGATGACGGCGTGCCCCAGCTTCAGCGCTGCCACGGCATCCATCAGCTCGCTGCGCACCAGAATGATGCCTGCGCTTTCGCGGGCTACATCTGCCCCGGTGCCGATGGCGATGCCGGTATCCGCACGCATGAGAGCAGGGGCATCGTTGATGCCATCGCCCACCATGGCCACGCGGCATCCTTCAGCCTGCAGTCGGCGCACCATCTGCTCCTTATCCTGCGGGGTGACGCCCGCGTAGTACTCTTCGATGCCTGCCTGTGTGGCAATGCTGTGCACGGTGGCGGCGTTGTCGCCGCTCATCATCAGCACCCGCAGCCCTTGTTTCTTCAGGTGCTGCACGGCCTCCTCATTGCCGGGCTTGATGGGATCTGCCACGCGGAGCATGCCTATATATTTCCCTGCGCTGGCGAAATAAATGGGCGTTGAGCTCTCTTCCTGCCCGTCGGGCAATTCAATGCCGTGCTCGTGCATAAGCTTCGCATTACCGGCCAGGGCGGGGGTGCCATGAAGCTGGGCACGCACACCTCTTCCCGGAATATAGTGCAGCTGTTCAACGGGTTGGGGAGTGTAGTCGGCTGTATACTCCTGAATGCAGCGAGCAAGCGGGTGGGTGTTGTTCTGCTCCAGCGAGGCGGCCAGCTGAAGCAGTGAGCTCAGCGACTCGCTCTCTGCGGGCAGGGCTTGTATCACCACAGGCTGGCCGGTGGTAATGGTGCCGGTCTTGTCGAGAATAACGGTGTCGATGCGGCTGGCGTTTTCCATGGTGCCGCCATCGCGGAACAGGATGCCGTTCTCCGCACCCTTGCCGGCTCCCACCATGATGGCAACCGGTGTGGCCAGCCCCAGGGCGCAGGGACAGGATATGACCAGTACGGCAATCGCGCAGCCCAGGGCAAACGGCAGCGAGGCTCCGCAAAGCAGCCAGATAAGCAGGGTGAGTGCCGCCAGTCCCACCACGATGGGCACAAAGATGCTCGCAATCCGGTCGGCCAGACGGGCAATGGGGGCTTTGGATGCCGCTGCCTCGCCCACGAGGTGAATCACCTGATTGAGGGCAGACTCTGCGCGGGTGCCCAGCGCCGTGGCACGCAGTGCGCCATGCCCGTTGATGGTGCCGGCATAGATGCGGGCTCCCGGCTGCTTGGGTACGGGAATGCTTTCACCGGTCAGACTGGAATCATCAATAGCGGAGCAGCCCTCCGTCACCGTGGCATCCACCGGGACCTTCTCTCCCGGCGCAATGAGCAGCAAATCGCCCGCCTCAACTTCCTCTGCAGGAATCTGCACCGTCTGACCATCCCTGAGCACGGAGGCCTGCTGCGGCAGCAGTGCTTTCAGCTTGCTGAGCGCATCGCCCGTGTGCCCGGTGGCGCGGCTTTCCAGCCATTTACCCAGGGTGATGAAGGTGAGAATCATGCCGGCGGATTCCACATAGGCCACGCCGTGGTGCAGCACCAGCAAATCCAGCAGGCTGTAGATGATGCCTGTGGCGGCGCCCAGGGAAATGAGCGTGTCCATATTCGGTGAACGGTTCAGCACCGCCTGCGTTCCCGATATGAAGAACTTCCTGTTCAGGATAACAATGGGGATGAGCAGCACAAACTGCAGGCAGGAGGAGACCTCACTGTGCCAGACGTGGTGCAGCACCATCAAGGGAATCAGGCAGAGGAGGGAGTAAAGCAGCCTTTTCCGTGTGCCGGAATCCTGGGGCTGCGTGCTTTCTCCTACGCTGGCGCCGTAACCGGCATGCTCCACTGCGGCGATGATGCCGGATTCATCTAACCGCGTTTCATCAAATTCCACCTGCATGCTGCGGGTGAGCAGGTTCACCTGCACGCGGACTACGCCCTGCAACGCTCCAACGACTTTTTCCACGCGAGCCGAGCATGCGGCGCAGCTCATACCACTAACACTGAAACACCGTGTATTCATGAGTGGCAACTTAAACAAACAGCCCCATGAGGGCAAGTTGTTATTCTGTCACTTCTCTGGCGGTAGCAAGTGTTTCGTCCATTCTTTCTGAACGAGAGCAGCTGTATGCATCCCGGCCGGTATTGTCCTTCTGGGTGGGGTCTGCATGGTGTTTAATCAGCAGTTGTGCCAGGTTCCGATTGTTGTCAATGACCGCGTGCATGAGCGGAGAAACGCCGTTTTCATCACACATGTTCGGGTCTGCACTTTGTTCCAGCATGACCTGCACGCATTTCTGGTTGTTGCTGAGTACGGCAGAAATAAGTGGCGTGATGCCATCATTCATGCGGTTGAAATCGAATCCGCCTTGGCGCTGGGAAAGAACGCGCAGCAGCTCATGGTGCCCATTGCCTGCGGCATGTATAGCCGCTTTCAGGATGATGCTTTCTGCCTGAGCTGCTTCAGGCTGGGCCAGTAGACCACGCACTGCCATCTTTTTGCCCAGAATGGCTGCAAGCTCCAGCAGCGAGCGTCCTTCGCGGTCTACCAGAGTGAACGGATTGGTGTGCTCCTGCTGCCACTTGGCGTTCAATTCATTGTAGGCAGCAAGTTCCTCACGGTAATCCTTTTCTTGTCGCAGGGTTACCCAGCTGCACGAGCAGAAAATGAGAAAGACCACACTCCATACGACAGACATCAGAGCTTTGCGCCTGGCAAGCGCACGGGCAATGCCAAGCAGTCCATTCACCACAAAGCCCGTAACGCAGAGCGTGAGCAGGGCGATTTCTACGTTGGCATTTGTCTCAATACCCATGCTTACTTTCCAGGAAAGCAGGGCTATGACAATGAGTAGCAAAATGGGGTTGGTGATATCTTTCATGCGTGTTGACTATCTGGTGGTGGAAGGCTGTGTGAAAAACTGGCCTCAGGCCTTATCTTCCTTAGGGGCAGGAGCTTCTTTCGTCTCTTTCTCCGCCGGAGGTTCCGTGGTTTTCTCTGCTACTGCCTTAGCTTCGTCGTCAGGCTTTTCCCCTGTTTCTGGTTTTACTTCGGTTTCAGAAACGGGCTTATCCTCCATTCTGCCGGAAGCTTCTTCTTTTTTTTCGTCAACTGAAGCTTTTACCATAGGGTCGTCCGGCTTCTCTGCCTTGGCGGGAGTATTCAGAACATGCTTCTTCTGCGGTGCCGGAGTGGTTTTAAGCACATGCTGGCTTTTGGCTGCTGCCTCTGCAGGCTTGGAATCGGCCTTGTTTTCCTCCTCCTTTTCTGCAGGAATGCCTTCATTCTTCTCGGGTGCCGATTTGGTCTTGTTCCTGGTTGCATTACCAATGAAGGTTTCGAAGAAAGCCATGAGCAGGGCGTAAATCAGGAAGAATGCACCAGGCACAGCTGCCATGATCCAAGGGGCTCCCTGAATCATGTGGAGGGCCTCAGGCATGCCTGGGGTGGAGCTGTTTGCCCACTGCTGTACAATGAAGGTGAAGAATTCAGTGATGCCGTACCACAGGCCGAAGCTGACAACTGCGGTGATGGCAACGCGACCACAGGCCGACGCGCATACCCAGCCGCCCAGGAATACCAGAGTAGTGATGGCGATGGGAACTTCGTAGGAAACGAGCATCTGGCATGCTTGGTTCACGGCATCGTTATGATAAAGAGCATTGGGCAGGGCAAGAGCAGAACCGCCGATAGCGTACAGCCCACCAGCCAGAAGCCCGAGCACAGAGGCGCAGAAAAGCACATTCCAGGTAGCTTCCAGCACGCGTGTGAAGGAGAGTATGCCCAGCAGCAGAATCACAACGAGGGATACCGTAATCGCGTTGAATCCACTAAGCAGCTCAATAAGCTGGGGAGCATTGACTGAAAGACAGAATTGGCTGAGGCTGCATGTAGGGGCTACCTGCAGGTAGCATGCAATTGCCAGGAGCACTATAATACTGAAAATAACACGGAAGAGAGAGGCCAGTACCTTCATGACCTGACCATTTTAGGCAATAAGCCTTGTTTCGTCAAGGGTAAAGCGGTCCCCGCGCCTTGATAAATGCATTCTGGGGTGTAAAAAAACCGCCGGAAATTGCTCCGGCGGCTGGGGAAAAGGCTCTGGGTGCCATTTACTCAGGCAGGCATTCATCTGCCACCATCTGTTCCAGCGTCTGGCGGCGGCGGATGATACTCCACTTGTCGCCGTCCACCAGCACCTCTGCGGCCAGGGGGCGGGAGTTGTAGGTGGAGGCCATGCTGAAGCCGTAGGCGCCGGCGCTCATTTCTGCCAGTACCTCGCCGGGCTGCACATCGGCAATGCGGCGGTTCTGAGCCTGGAAGTCGCCGGATTCGCAGATGGGCCCCACGATATCGGCCACGATTTCATCTCCCTGGTGTTCCTTCACCGGCCAGATTTCGTGGTAGCCTTCGTACAGCGCCGGGCGGATGATATCGTTCATGCCGGCATCAATCATCTTGAAGGTCTTGGCCTCGCCCTTTTTCTCATAAATGCAGGTGGTGAGCATGACGGCAGCATTGCCGACCAGTCGGCGGCCGGGTTCGATGAGAATCTTGATGCCCAGCGGCTTGAGCAGGGGGATAAGGGATTCTGCATAGCTCTGAATAGTAATCTGCTCCGGGTGGGCGGCCCACCATTCGGGCTTACCGGATTCCAGACATCCGTCATAGACAATGCCGATACCACCGCCGATGGACCAGAACTCGATGTTGTAGAGCTCCATAAACTTCTTGACGATGGGCATCACCTTCACTACGGCATCCACAAAAGGCTGCTTTTCGGTCAACTGGGAGCCGATGTGCATCTGGAGCCCCTTGATGTGCAGGTTCGGCATCTCGACTGCGATGGTGGCGTACACCTCCTCGATGCGGGTGATATCCACGCCGAACTTGTTCTCGTTGGTGCCGGTGGTGATGTATTTGTGCGTGTGGGCATCCACATGCGGGTTGACACGCACGGCGACGGGAGCCTTCACTCCCATTTCACCGGCGATGCGGTTGATTTCGCGCAGTTCGTTCTCGCTTTCACAGTTGAAACAGTAGATGTTATGTTCGAGCGCGTATCGGATTTCTGGCTCAGTCTTGGCCACGCCTGCATAGGTGCACAGGGAGGGATCGCCACCGGCATTGATGACGCGCCAGAGCTCACCGCCGGAAACGATGTCGAAACCGGCGCCCTGTTGGGCCATAAGGTTCAGGATAGCCTTGTTGGAGCAGGCTTTCACAGCGTAGGCCACGTGGGCATCCAGCGGGGCCATGGCGTTGCGGAAGTCTGCCAGGTCATCGGCGATGGTCTTCTTACTGTACACGAAGACAGGTGTGCCGACAGCAGCGGCGATATCCGCCAGATTGACGTTTTCGCAGTAGAGGAAGCCGTTCTTATAAGCGAAGGAATGCATTATTTATTTTGAGCGTGTTGTTTAAGTTTTTCAACGTGGGGCGGCGGTTCATCGGAGATGATGGTGGCAGCCCAGGAAAGGTCGCGGGAATTCACAAGTGCCAGCTTAATGAGCACCATGATAGGCACTGCCAGTAACATGCCGACGGGACCCCATACCCAGCCCCAGAACAGCACTGCCAGTACCACCACCGTGGTGGCAATGCCGAATTGCTTGCCCAGGAAAATCGGTTCGATGCCGTTGCCGATGACGAAATTGATGCCGATATAGCAGAGAGTAATGACGGCAGCATCGCCCCATCCGCCCATGAGCAGCGCCATGATAATCGGCGGAATAGCGGCTACAATGGAACCGATGGTGGGGATGTAGTTGAGCAGGTAGGCAAGCACACCCCACAGGAACGCGAAGGGTACTTCCATGGCGGCGCAGGCCCACCATGCCAGAGCTCCGGTGGTGGCACTGGCAATGGTCTTGATAAGCAGGTAACGCTGAATGCCGCGCAGTGCTGAGGTGAAGTCCTCTTTGCCCTTGGTGCTGTTGGGCAGGCGGTGCAGGTTGCGCTTGAAGAGCTTGGCCTCGCCCAGCATGAAGGTCATGAGCACCAGCACAAGAGTGCAGGTTGTCACAAACGAGATGGCCTGGCCGGAGATAGCCTGAACCATGCTGACAAGTTGCTGGGTGTCAAATACATCCTGCGGGGAGCTGACCAGTGCGCGTGCCTGTTCCTCCAACCCGAAGTTGCCCAGCCAATGCATAAGCTCGTTATATTTTTCCACCATGCGGGCAGTGAAATCGCCTTGAAGTGTACTCTTCATATCGGCAGCCAGGAAGCGGATGATGCTTGCCGCACCGAAAAGGATGCCTCCATCAGCTGCAACGGTGGCTGTCACCGCCAGCCAGTGAGGGAAACGAAGATACCTGCTGAGCAATTTTGTGATAGAATAACTGATGATGGCAAGGAAGCCAGCCATCATGATGGGAAGCAGTACGCTGCGGGCTGCCTGTAAACCCATAATGAGGATAACCGCCGCGGCTGCCGTGAGTAGAAAGCGGGCTCCTTCGCCAAGAATCGTTGTACGCTCGTTCTGGGGTTCTTTAGGTTCTTCCATAGAATTCTCGCATATTTTACACAGCTCTAACGCCCAATTCAAGCGTTATCGGGGGATATGCCAGAAAAACCCTGCAGAATGAATATTTTTTCATAAAATAATGAAAAATTGGCTGCAATGCCGCGTAGCCTATGATAGAGTAGTGAGGTATGCACATCGTAGTCATAGAGGATGACGTGGATATTGCGGAGCTGGTGGCTTTTAATTTGGAGCGTCAGGGGTGGAACTGCACATTGGTGCACCACGGCGTTGAAGGATGGGAGGAGATTCTGCGCAGTCGCCCGGATCTGGTTATTCTGGATGTGATGCTGCCGGGTATGGATGGTATGCAAATCTTCCGTGCCATGAAGGAGCATGAGATGACCCGTAGTATCCCGGCGGTCTTCCTGACTGCTCGTGGTGAGCTGGATGATCGACTGGAGGGGCTCAGTCTCGGCGCGGATGATTATATAACCAAGCCATTCAGCCCGAAGGAGCTTGTGTTGCGTGTGCGCAATGTGCTGAGTCGCGCCAATGCGGGCGCAGCTCAGTTGGTGGTGCGCTGCGGCCCCCTGGTGCTGGATAAGAATACCCTGGCTGCCACGCTGAATGGCGCTGCGCTCGACCTGACCACCGCAGAGTTCAAGCTGCTGGCGTACCTGATGGAGCGTCCCGGCAAGGTGCAGGACCGCTATGAGCTGCAGAAAGTTCTTTTCGGCTATGCCGATACCACCCAGAGCCGAGCTCTGGATACCCATGTGAAACGCCTGCGCCAGAAACTGGGCGATTATGCCGCCAGCATCGGTACGGAGCGTGGGGTGGGCTACTTTTTTAACCTCGAACCCGAAGAAAAGATATGAAACTCCTGTTGAGTAGTTTGATGATGGCCGCCACCCTGTGCGCGGGAGCAGCCGATTATGCCAATCTGAAGGACTCGTTCTGCGATGCGCAGAATAAGGTCATATACAACGGAGCAGGGAAGTTCTCTGTGAAATCTGCTGCTGAGACCGAGCTGGAACTCACTCTGGATGTGGCGGCCCTGGAAAGCTACCTCGGTTCCAACGACTACAAGCATGGGCCCATGGCCACTTGGGAGCTCAGTATGGACAATGGCCGCACCCTCGTCTACGGCCTGGCCGATACGTCAAAGCACATCACCTGCTACTGGGGAGATAAGACCTGGGAGAAGAATGGTGTGGTGAGCTACGAGAAGCTCAAGTCTCTGGCCGTGGATGGCAAGGTGACGCTGAAGGTCAGGCTGGCTCCTACCCGCGGGCTGCAGCTCAGCTGCGGCTCTGAGGTGCTGCTGGATGCCAAGGACCTCAAGACCCACCTGCCGTTCAACACCACGCACGCCTATGCGGTGAACACGAACTATGTGACTGCTGTTGGCATCCGCACCGCTTCCTCGCTGAATACAGATGATTACAAGGCACCCGAGGATTACACCCAGCTGTTCACGAAAACGAAGGACGCCTCCCTGGGGCGCGTGATGTTCTGCGGCGATTCCATCACCCACGGCGTGAACGACCAGACCTGGCGCTGGCAGCTCTTCAAGATTCTGGTGGATAACGGAATTGAAGCTCAGATTGTGGGCCCCCGCAGCGGGTATACGCCTGGCTATGCCCAGCTTGCCACCAGCGATGCGGGTGATTCCTATGCCGGCGTGCCGTTCCCGAATGTGCACCTGGCGCAGTCCTCAGGCCGCACGCACAACATCATTTCCGGTTCCAACTCCGGGATGTCGGGTGTGAACTATGGCGGCCACTCCACCAAATCCGCAGCGGCTTCGTTCAACTGCGACACCTGGTGCTGCCTGATGGGCACGAATGACCTGCTTTCCGACCGTGGTTACACACCGCAGGAGTTCGCCACCAAGATGCAGAACCTGTTGGGCGGCAAGGTGACGGTGAAGGGTAAATCCTACAGCTGGGCTCCCGGTGCAGACTGGGGCAACATGGGCCGCATTGCCGAAGATATCCTGAAGGAAGATTCGGATATCCTCTATGTGATGGCCGTACCCTGCTGGGGCAACCATGCCAACAACAATGAGCCGGAGCGCCACCTCACGGTGCAGATGTACAACGGCCTTCTGAAGGACTGGGTGGGCAAGTATGCCAAGGCTCACGACAAGAAGATGGTGTTTGTGGATGTGAACAAGGGGCTGGTGGATTCCTCCCTTTCGGTGCCCTTCAGCTGGCCGGATTCCATGTCGAACAAGCCGGGGCGCGACGGCCTGCACCCGAATGAGCAGGGCTCCATGGTGATTGCCAATAATCTGGCCGAGGCTATGGGGATTCCCGGGCGCACTGCCGGTCTGGAGCGCGCCTCCGCCGAGTCCTGGCAGGCTGCCGGCAAGAAGGGGGCTATCAAGGGCGGTGCCTCCCGAGCCGTGCAGAAGGATGCCTTTACCCGAGAAGATGGCTATGCCGTGGAACTTCCCATCCGTCCTCGAGCTCATGTGATGGAAATCAGCATGGGAGACGAAGCCGGAAGCGGCTCGCTGACGGTGACCAAGGATAACATCTGCTGGGGAGACCGCCCGCTGTATTGTTTCGAAACTACCGGAAAGAAGAAGTCTGCCAAGCCGGAGAGTCTCCGCGTGGTGTGGCACCCCGGGCTGGATGGCAACCGCCCCCAGGGATACTATGTCTGGGTGGGCGATAAGCTGGTCGGTCAGGCTCTGCCTGCTGGTGAAAAGGCAGAGCGGGGGCTGAAAATCAGCGTCAAGACCGGTTCGGTGTCGCTTCCCTCCATCAAGTACACGGATGCTGCCAGCGCCCCTGCGGTGCGTGAAAAGCCTTGATTCCTCAGAGTTGCCCCGCTATAATGCGCGCATGAACGCTTCCTTTGCTCTTATTTCCCTGGGGTGTGCCAAGAATCAGGTGGATTCCGAACACATGGTGGGCTGCATGGTCGAGGCCGGTTTCCGCCAGGTGGAACCGGGTGAGGCCGATGTGCTTATCATCAACACCTGCGGCTTTATCGACCCCGCCAAGGAGGAAGCCATCAATACCATTTTTGATGCGGTGCGTGCCCGCGAGGCCGGCGAGGCCCCGGCTGAGCAGAAAATCATCGTGGCGGGTTGCCTTTCGCAGCGCTATGCGAAGGAACTGTCCAAGGAAATGCCGGAGGTGGCCTGCTTCATGGGTGTGGATGAAATCACGAAAGTGGCGGATATAGCTGCTGCCTGCCTGAACGGCACCGCAGAAAAGACCTACACCACCAAGGTGTCCACCTATCTGCCGGACTGGGGGGTACCGCGCAAGCTTATTTCGCCGCCTCACTATGCCTATGTAAAGATTGCTGAGGGCTGCAACCACGCCTGCGCCTACTGCGTGATTCCTCGCATCCGTGGCGGTCACCGCAGCCGTCCGCAGGCAAACATTATTAAAGAGGTTCGCCATTGGGTGGAGCAGGGGGCCAAGGAGATTAACCTCATTGCCCAGGATACCACCTACTACGGCATGGATAAATGGGAGAAGCGTGGCAGCAAGACTGCCGGTGTGGATTCCAGCCGCGGTGAGTCACTGGCCAGTCTGCTGCGTGAGATTAACGATATTCCCGGTGATTTCTGGGTGCGCGTGCTCTATACCCATCCCGCCCACTGGAGCCAGGAGCTCATTGACACTTTTGCCCAGTGCGAGAAAGTGGTCAAATACGTGGATATTCCTCTGCAGCACATTGCCGACGGTATTCTGGACAGCATGCGCCGCAAGACGGACGGCGACTACATCCGTAACCTAATCCGCAATATCCGCGCGGCGGTGCCCGGTATCGGCTTGCGCACTACCTTCATCTCCGGACTTCCCGGTGAGACGGAGGATGATCACGCCGAACTCCGCGATTTCATCAAGGAATTCCGCTTTGAACGTGCCGGTGTGTTCCCCTATTCCAAGGAAGAGGGCTCCCTGGCCGCCAAGATGAAGAATCAGGTGCACCATGCCACCAAGAAGCGCCGCAGCAATGAACTTTCCATGCTGCTGGCCGGCATTGCCGATGAAATCGGGCAGGAGAGCATCGGCACCCGCATGCGTGTTCTGGTGGATGCTCCCGGCATTGCCCGCGGCCCCTGGGATGCCCCGGATGTGGACGGCTCCATTCATGTGGACCCGACCTTGCCGGTGGGTGAGTTTGCTGAGGTGGAAATCGTGGATTCCATTGCCTACGAGCTCTTTGCGGATGGCGCAGAAGAGCCGGACTTCGATGAAGCCTGACTTGAAGGAATGCAGATTTTAAAACGCCGTATGCCATAAATGGCACGCACACGTGCGGTGGTGTGAGTGGGGTGCGTACCCCACCTTACTTTAAATAGGTAATACCACTGCTGCGCCAATCAGTCGCAGTGCTTCTGTTTCCCATCTTTCGCTGAGCCTGGTGGGGCAATGAAGCTTTGCATTCTCTTT
>JAGBZE010000099.1 GCA_017628435.1 Akkermansia sp. | reverse complement strand
CCCCGCTCCCGCCACCACCTTCTCCCACCTGGACTCCACCGTGGTGCTCGAGCGTGCTCTGGCCGCCCAGGGTATCTACCCCGCTGTGGACCCGCTGGCCTCCACCTCCAAGGCTCTGGCTCCCGAGCTCGTGGGCGAGGAACACTACCGCGTGGCCCGTGGCGTGCAGCAGACCCTGCAGCGCTACAAGGACCTGCAGGATATGATTGCCATTCTGGGTATGGACGAACTCTCCGAGGCCGACAAGCTCACCGTGAGCCGCGCCCGTAAGATTCAGCGTTTCCTTTCCCAGCCCTTCAGCGTGGCAGAAACATTCACCGGCATCAAGGGCGAGTACGTGCCCGTGGCCGAAACCGTCCGCGGCTTTGCCGAGATTCTGGACGGCAAGTGGGACTCCGTGCCCGAAGTGAACTTCTACATGAAGGGCAGCATCGATACCGTTGAGAAAGCCTGATTCCGCTCATGCCCATGCAATTCAAAATCATCACCCCCATGCGCACCGCCCTTGAGGCGGAGGTGAGCAGCATCCGCCTGCCCGCCTCGCAGGGTGAGATGGAGGTGCTGCCCGGGCACGCCGCCATCATCACCTCTGTGGCCAATGGGGAACTCACCTACACCTGCCCCGGCAAGGCTCCCGAGAGCCTCTTTGTGGGCGGTGGTTTCCTGCAGGTGGAAAACGATAACGTGCTGCTGGTGACGGATACCGCCCTCACCGTGGACGAAATCGACACCACCAGCGTGGAAAAAGCCCTGGAACGAGCCCAGGCGGCCTTCCGCGACGGAGCCTCCGTGCTCGACCGCGAAGAACAGACCAAGCTCGAAGCCGCCATCGCCAAGCAAATGGCCATGCTCGACTTCCGGAAGAAACGGAGAATCTGAGATTTACCAAGCCCCGCCTACCATGCCCCCCACACTCACCGAGCACCAGATTGACACGCTGGACGACATCTTTGACGCCGACAAGGCTTCCGCGCTGCGCAGGATGCTGACAGCCGGTTGGTTTCGGAAAGCGGTGCTGCCTATCGATGCCATCGACAAAAAAGGCAAAGGCCTGCTGTCCATTGCAGCGTTCAACAATGCAATCAAATGCATGAAGGTGCTCCTGGATGCCGGGGCAGATATAAATCAACGCGATAAGGATGGAGATACGCCGCTCCACTGGGCTGCCGGCATGTTCCACACTAAGGCTGTGCGACTCCTGCTGGCAGCAGGCGCAGACTCCACTGCGCGTAATAAAAACGGCAGCACTCCTCTCAATTGGGTCAGAACCAGAGAAGCCAGCGAATGCAGAACGCTGCTGAAGGCGGACATGCGGGCACGCGGCATGAATGTACCGGACGGCCCGGTAATGACGCTCGATGAACTGCGCCAGAAGCTGAACCGGGAAGCCGTCCTTTTCCGCAGCAAGGCGGCACAAGGGGAAGCCGCCGGTACGCAGAGCTGGCTGGGCCGAGTGACCTGGCAGCACCCCGGCGAGAAACGCCCTGTGGACACAGAAGGCACCCCGCTGGAGCCGCTGGCTACTCTCTTCGTGCGCGATTTACCGTATGTCCCTGCTCTGCTCAGGGGACTGGAGCTCATCACCATCTTCGCCCCGCAGGAAGCCTGGGCCACAGATCCGGAGGAAGAGCCCAGACTGGGCTGCGTCATCCGCGGCTATGCCAGCACTGAGGGACTGGAGCCCTGCGATTACACATCCGACGAACTGACGCCCTGCATCCTCACCCCCGAACATGTTGAAAACGACATTCCCAAATGGCCGGACTGTGGCGGCAGCGATGAACTGTGGGAGGAAATCTGCGAGCATGAAATAATCAGAGGGAGGGATTATCAGGATGACATCTATCCGGCAGACTACGAAACGCACAAGCTTGGTGGCTACCCCACTTACGCACAAGGCGCGCCGGACATTCCCGAAGGCTACGAGTTCGTACTGCAAATCAGTTTCGATGAAAACGCCGGTCTCACTATCGGCGACCTGGGAAATTACTTCTTCTTCTACAACGCCAACGAAGATGACTGGCGAGTCTACGCTGACTGCTACTAACGCCCCAATCAGCCGAGGCAAACTTTTGGCTTGCTATGGGACGGTGCATCTGGTTAGATAGCGTGCGTACCGCGCGGGAGATACCGCGCGTAGATTCTCCGGGAGGCGGCGGGAAGCCGCAGGA
The DNA here is from genome assembly GCA_017628435.1 of Akkermansia sp. GTDB lineage: Bacteria > Verrucomicrobiota > Verrucomicrobiia > Verrucomicrobiales > Akkermansiaceae > Akkermansia. The sequence goes on along the minus strand of JAGBZE010000099.1, from coordinate 11,151 downwards.
AATAGATGGGAAAGACGGTGTGAATCCGTCGCTGTGCCGCAACCGTGTTGTGCCGGAAGCTGAATAAGCCCCTGAGCACTCAGTCGGAATGCCAGCCATGGGGAATCGCCACGACACACGGCGGCGATGCACCGCCGGCTCAACGGCCACACACACCAATGAAGAATAAAGCAGAAGCTCCCAGCGGGAGCTCCACACGCGTTGTACCTGCCCTCTTGCTGGCAGGTTTAAGTGCAGCAGCCAGCGCTGCTGAAACACCCGTAACCGAACTGGCACCCATCACGGTATCTGCCCATGGCGGCAATGCAGTGCCCTATGACCAGACGGGCGTATCTGTCACCATTCTGGACATGGAGGAACTGCGTTCGGAAGGTATTTACAATTTATCCGATGCGTTGACCACCGTCCCCGGAGCTGCAGTGCTGCCCGGCGGCGGGCTGGATGGCAAGGGCAATGCTTCTAACATCGTGGTACGCGGCATGGCTCGCCAGACATACCTGCAGCCTATGATAGACGGCATGCTGGTTTCCGGCAGCAACGGCAATGGCAACGTGACGCCCAACCTCATTGCCCGCAGCAACACCTTCGATATCGGCACTGCTGAGCTGCTGCGCGGCACTCAGGGTGCCATATACGGCGGCGGCGCCGTGGCCGGCGTACTCTTCATGGAAACCCCGCGGGGTGAAGGCGAACCCACCGCCACCTTATTCCAGGAGGCCGGCAGCCACGATACCTACACCGCCAACCTGCGCTTCCAGGGACAGCAGGACAAGCTGCACTACTTTGTTTCCGGCACCTATGAGCACACGGACAACGATATCCGCTCCGCCAACGGCGCAGTTCCCGACATAAGCAAAGCCGGCCGCTACGAATGCTTTGCCGAAGCCCTGCGACTGGATTATGACTTGAATGAAGCCACCACCTTCACCACCACCTACCGCCGGGAAGACGCCTGGTTTGATTCCCCCAGCTATTACGGCGGCGCTTGGAGCACCACCCCATACCGGTTCCGCACCAACATGGTAACGGCCAAGGTAGAAAGCAAAATCACCAACCGCTATACCAGCAGCCTGATGGCAGGTTACTACGGCAGCGATAGCATGATGGGCCATGGCTCGAATTACGACCTGCGCAATGTGCAGGTGGAATGGCGCAATTCCCTGCGCTGGTGCCAGCACCAGACCACCAATTTCTCCTTCCGCTGGACCCGCAGCCAGTACGACAGCTCCAGCTGGGCTGCCAGCAACACCAGGGAAAACCTGTATGGCGTAGGCATTGACCATATCATCAGCCCGGTGAAGGAATGGGTGAGCTCCCTGGCCGTGCGTCTGGACTACAGCAGCATCTACCACGCCCTGCCCACAGCCCGCGCCGCCAGCAGTTACTTCTTCGACAGCACCGGCACCCGCTTGTTCGGCTCCTTCGGCCATGGTTATCGCGGCCCGAGTTCCTTTGAGCGCAGCAAGAGAGTCTTCCACAGCGCATGGGGTGACTTCCACGGCAACCCGAATCTGGTCTGCGAAACAAGCTGGAGCGCCGATTTCGGCGTGGAGCAGGCAATCAGTGATAACCACACCGCTTCTATTACCTATTTCTGGCAGCAGGTGAAGGACGCCATCGATGCGCCCTCGGAAGACTGGTTCAATTACTACTACATCAACAAGGACGGCCACTGGACCAGCCAAGGCGTGGAACTGGCGCTCAGCGGCTCATTCGGCGATGCATGGAACACCGGCTACAAACTGGCCTACACCTACACCCAGCCGAAACAGCAGGATGACCAATCCATCCCGAACAGCTGCCGCCAGGTATGGAGTGCGGATATCCACACCCACCCCACGGAAAAGCTGACCACCGGCATGGGCCTGGCCGCCGCCACCGGTCGCCGTGATTGGGATGCCTCCCGCCTGGATTCATATTACACGCTGCGCTGCTACGCCTCCTATGAGGTGAACGAGACACTCACCCTGCACGCACGAGTGGAAAACCTGACCAACCAGAAATTTGTGACGGATAGTTCCTCCGGCAACCTTCTGGCCCCCGGCACCTCGGTTTACGGTGGTGCTACGGTCTCCTTCTGAAGACAGCACATGAAACGCGCTCTGTTGTTTTTTCTGCTGCTTCTGGCAGCTGTGGCATGGTGGGCAGTCGAGAGACAGCCCACTGAGGCCATCGAGCATGAGGCGCAGGCTACCCCAGCTGCCTACCCGGTAGATTTCGCACAGCGACTTGCCAGGATTCAGAAAATTCAGCTGGAACTGAATGCCCACCTGCCCGATGGCATCGTGTGGCAAACGGCAGCAGAGCACCCGGAAATCGGCAACCCGGCCGCCCGCAAAGGCGGTCGGGTACGATTCCCGAATGCGGGCCCCTTCCCCGCCCATTTCCTGCGTTTCGGCGGCACCGTACAATTTTTCCAACAGAACCTGCTGGCTGCTACGGAGATTCCCCTGGTAGTCCGGCACCCGCTCACCGACCAGCCCACTGCCGGGGTGGCAGAGGCATGGGCCACCGTTGGTAACACATTCTATTTCAGACTGAATCCCGCAGCTCGCTATAATAACGGATGCCCGGTTCGCGCTGCTGATTACCTGTTGGCTGCCCTGCTGCAAGCGGAACAACACTGCAGCGAGTTTGAGCTGCTTGCCCAGGCTGCCACCAGCCTCAAGACCCATGGTGACCACTTGCTTTCCATCACCCTGAGGATGCAGAGTGATGCCGCCAGCGCCGCACAACTGCTACACCCGGCAGAACCGGGATTCTACCGTGATTTTGATTCCCGCTTCCGTGAATCATACGCCCAGCGCATCCCGCCTGCCACCGGCCCCTACCGTGTAAGCCGGGTGGAACGCGGCCGCATGCTGGAACTCCAGCGCATATGCGGGTGGTGGGGAGAACAACTGCCCCTCTGCCGGAACCGATTCAATGCTGATTTCATTGAGCACCATTTCCTCCAATCCGAGGCTCAGGTGTGGGAATTCCTGCTGCGCGGCAAGCTGGATGCGCTGCAGACACGCAATATAGCCGCCTGGCAGGAACACACCGCCAGCGCAGACCACCTGCCCACACTGGTATACGATGCCGAATACCCGCTGCCACCATATGGCATTGCACTGAATGCCCGCACCCTTTCCAGCCGCGACCTGCGACGGGGGCTGATGCACGCCATGGACATGGACAAAGCCATGCAGATTATCATGCGCGGCGAGGGCAGCAGACTCACCACCTTCAGCAGCGGATACGGTGCCTTGACCCCGCAGAATACGCCCCAATACCAGTATAATCCCGCAACAGCCCGTGATCTTTTTGCCAAAGCAGGCTATACCCAGCCCGGCAGCGACGGCATTCTGCGCACAGCGGAGGGCACCAGGCTCAGCGTACGGCTCAGCTACACGCCCAGCGATAAGATTTCCACCCTCGTGGCATGCCTGGTGCAGAGCGCAGCAGCCTGCGGAGCAGAAATTGTGCCGGAACCGCTTCCCTGGCAGAACTGCCAGCGGCAATTGCAGGAACGCAGTCACGAACTCATCTTCTGGGCCGTGCCGGCCCCCGAAAAGCCAGACCCCGCCCGCTTTCTGGCGGCAGAAGCCGAGCCGGATTTCTCCCCCTTCGGCATTGATTCCCCTGCCATACATTCTACCCTGGAGCATTACCGGACTATCCCCAACGCGGAAGCCCTGGCAGCGGTGGACAAGGCGGTGTATGAGGAAGCCATCTGGCTGCCCGGATGGAAGGAGAACCGGGTGTACCTGATGCACCACCCACACCTGCAGATACCCGAAAGCCGCTGGTGCTATGATGCAGCAGATGCGCACCTCTTCTGGCGTGCAGAATAACCATGTTACACATTCGCCACAGCGCAGCGGGACAAATAGTCCGCCACCGCAGGAGAAACGCCCTGCAAAGTGCGGTCTGTTCCCTGCTGCTTCTGGGCTCTGCAGCACTGGCTGCACTGTGCTCCCCCCTTCTACAACCAGATGAAGAAGCGGCATGCCATTTTCAGGGCATTATCTTCACCGCGCCTTCCCGGCCTCAGGAAGAGCCCACCCCCATACCCAAGCCCCCCCGGCAACTCACCGTATCTGCCCCCGAGCTTCAGCTGCCAGACACAACCGTGCTGCAGGAAGGGAAATCCGGCATCACCCTGACAGAACTGAATGAGCTGGAACCGCAACCAAAGGAAGATGATTTCCTTGAGATCATCCCCGAGTTACAGGCACCGGCAACTCAGCACTCCGTCAGCATCGCCCCACGACAGAAGCCCCTGCGAAAAGGCGCAGATGTGTTTATACCACCGGCATATAGCCGATGCCCGCACCCGCCCTATCCTTCCGCCCTGCACCGCCAACGGGCAAAACGCACTGTAGGCGTGCTCATCCAGGTGGCAGCTGATGGTTCCCCCATGGAGGTGAAAATCACACAGTCCAGCGGCATCGCCTCTCTCGATCAGCATACGCGCAACTGGATTCTGAGAAACTGGCTTTTCTCTCCCGCCTGCAAAAACGGCGAGCCCACTGCGGCCAGCGTCAGCACCAAACTACACTACACACTGACCAGCTAGAGCTTAAAGTAAAATAACATATCAACCAGTTTTGACATTGACCCATAACATGCTATATGTTAAGATAACAATACGGTGCGCAGACGCATCGCCGAGCACGTTATGAACAAAAAAATCATGGATCTGGGGGAGCACATCCCCGGCGGAAAAAAGTTACCGGAATGGCTGCTGAATATCGGCGAAAGGCTTCTCGGATTCCATGAATTCAATGTAGCTCACTCCAAGGTGGAGGATGACCAGAACGCCGGAAGCACAGACAATTTCTTCCGTCTGGCCTGTAAGCATCTGCCGCTCAACTACGAAGTGAAGGGATTAGAGAACATCCCAGCCGAAGGTCCCTGCGTCATTGTGAGCAACCATCCGCATGGCATGTCTGATGGACTGATGATTGGCGATATTGCCATGAAGGTGCGCAGCGATGTTCGCATCGTGGTCAATGAATTCCTACACTGCGTGCGCGGCATGCGTCCCTACCAGATTACGGTGGATGTATACGGTGGTGAGGACGCGAAGCGAGCCAACATGAGCGGCATGCGCGAAATGCTCAAATGGCTGCGCGATGGCCACTGTCTCATCATCTTTCCCAGCGGCTCCGCAGCCTCCTGGTCAGAACAGGATGGACGCGTCATTGATGACCCGTGGCAGGAGAACATGGCCGCCATCATCCGCAAGGTGAAGCCCACGGTTGTACCCATGCACTTCTCCGGCCAGAACGGAAAACTTTTCCAGGCAGTAACCCGCCTGTGCAAAGAAAAACGCTCAGCGTTGCTGGCTCGCGAAATCAAGCACGACAGCCGCACCCTGCACCAGGTTCGTGTAGGGCGCCCCATTTCGCCGAGCAGAATTGAGATGGCCGAATCCGATGCCGCGCTTTCAGACTACCTGCGTCTGAGCAGCATGATGCTGCGCTATCCGGATACAGCTGCAGCCAATGTAGTGGAAGTGCCTCGCACCATGGATGAAATTGCAGCTCCCATGGATCCGGAGCTGCTTCAGGCGGAGATCGATTCTCTTCCGGAAGAAGAACACCTGCTCTACACCCACAAGAGCACCGGGCTACGCATCTACACCGCCCAGGGCAGCAGAATTCCCCGTCTGCTCCATGAAATTGGCGTGCAGCGCGAGATCACCTTCCGCACGGTAGGCGAAGGCTCCGGCAACGCCTGCGACACCGATGAATACGACCTTTACTACGAACACCTCATCATGTGGGATCCGGAGCATAAACGCATTGCCGGTGCCTACCGCATGGGCCGCACGGATGAAATTGTAAAAGCCCGTGGCGTAACCGGCATTTACAATTCTGAATTCTTCATGCTGGGCAATGCCTTTGTAAACCATGTGAAGAACGGTCTGGAAATGGGTCGCGCCTTCATCACCGCCCCCTACCAGAAGCATCCGGCATCACTTGATACCCTGTGGATGGGCATCGGCAGTTTTGTCCGCAAATACCCGCAATATCGCTACTTGTACGGCACGGTCAGTGTTTCCTCCGAATACACCGTTCGTTCACGCGCACTGATGTACGAATACCTCAAATGCCACTGCACAAACGCCGAACTGGCCAAACATGTGCAGGCCAAAACCCCACCCCGGAACATGGACCTGCTGAGCGAAGATGCACGACTGCTCCCCAAGGGCATGGCCGATTTACGCCTGCTCTCAGCCCTGGTATCTGACCTGGAACCGGATGGACGCAGTATTCCGGTACTGCTCCGCCAGTATCTGCGACTGGACGGCGAAATGGTATCATTCAATGTCGACTCTGAGTTCGGTGACACGCTGGATTGCCTTGTGGTGGTCGATTTACACAACGCCCCGGAACGCCTCGTCTCGCGTTACTGCGGCCCTGGATTAAAATCTCTCGCAGCCCAGACGGGAGAAGCTTGACAAATCCGTAATATTCGGGCAGAATAAATAGCGTCATAGGGAAGCATCATATGAAACGGAAAAGACGGCACGCAAAGCTCACTCTCGCCCTGATTCTGGGGGGACTCACCCAGGCATCAGCACATGGTGCGGATCTGGTTCCACTGCCGGAAGAAATCTTTGATAACAAGAATGATGTCAACCCCGTTCTGGACATCACTAACCGTACAGTGAGCGGACTTGGCCGAAAAGCGCCGGAAATTCCGGACACTCTGCAAGTTACCAACGAGGGCGGCACCATCACCTTTGACAACGAAAAGAATGTATTCCTTTACCAGTCGGGTGAAAATTCCATGCTGCGTCTTCGTACCGACAGCGGTTCCGACATTCATACCCCCGCTATGGAGGCCCGGCTCGACACCAGCGAGGCCATTCTTTCCGGGCCCATGACGGTATATCAGGATGATGTTCTCGTTCGCGGTGAAGATGGAGGTTTCTACAACTGGAAAACAAAACAGACCTCTGTCAGCAAAGTTCGCATCAAGGTGAATGGTCTTCTGGTGAGAGGTTCCCGCATTGAATACAACACGGATGAGCAAGGGAAAGAATACATAACTGTTTATGATGCCTATGTAACCACAGAGGACATCCAGAACCCCACAACCTGGGTCGGCACCGGCACGCTTACCATTTACCCCGGAGATTACGGTGAAGTATCGCGCCTGAGCATTGCTACCGGCGACACAGAAATCACCGTTCCCGTGCTGGGATGGTTCACCTTCTCCCACTCACTTAATCCGCGCGAAGGTTACCTGCCAGGAATGGGCACACGCTCTCACTGGGGTGCCTACCTGGAAAACAACTACGGCATCCTCTTCGGCAACCGACGAGTGGAGGGCATCATGCCCACGGCAGATTACCTCGCAACCTTGCATCTTGATGCACGTACCCGCCGAGGTCTGGCTACGGGACTTGACCTGGAAGATATCGCCATGTCCAAAAAGCATGAGGACATGGAAGGTTTTTTCTCCTACTTTGCAGATGACCTTAACCCCAATATCAATCCGGTCGATACTGAACGCAAGCCTATTGATGACAAGCGATACTTCCTTAGTCTGAAAGCTCTCTGGGATGTAACACCGGATGGAGATTCCCACGCGGATTGGCAGCTGGTTAGCAATGTCAACGTTGCCAGTGACCAGTACATGCTGCGCGACTTCCTGCCTGATATCAGCCGGGTAAATGACAAGCCGGACAACACTATTCGTCTGGTGCGCCGCACCGATGAAACGCAAAGCATGATCTACACCCGCTTTGCACCGAATGATTATTACATGACGGACGAGCGTCTGGAAGCCTCCTTCTACCGTGTTCGCACAGCTATTGGCAAAACCGGAATCAACTACGAAACCAATAACACCGCCAGTATCATGCGTCAGTACCTTCCCACCGAGGAGAGGGAGTTGTACAAGACGAAACTCGCCAAAATCAAGGACAAGGAACTTCGTGATTACTATGAACGGCTGCTGAATACGGAGAGTTATTTCCGAGTCAACTCCACGCATGAGTTCACAACAAATCTCACCGCCTATAAGTTCCTGAACATCACGCCCAAAGCCGGTGGCGGCTACACTGGGTATTATGATGTAGGCGGCATCGGCTCGGATAACAGGTTCCTCGGTTATGTGGGATGTGATTTCAATCTGAAATTCCACAACACCTATCCCAACTTCCAATTCAAAAACTACGGTCTCCAGGGGCTGACCCACATCATCCAGCCCTATGCCAGTTACTCCAGCGGCAGCAGCACTTCCTCAAACAAGAACGTGCCGCAAGTGGATGTGTGGTCCAGCACCAAGAGCGGCAGCACCACTAACCCCATGCCTCTCGACCTTCTTGGTTATGCGGGTATCGATGGCTGGGGAGACTGGAATGTGTGGCGATTCGGCATTAAGAACACACTGTTGTCCAGTGTGGATGGAGAGAAGATTAAACTGCTCACCTGGGATGCATTCTGCGATTACAATGCAGACAATCCTAATTCGGACTACGATTTCTCCAGCCTGTACAATATTATCCGTTTCAGCCCCTCAAAGAGATTTGAACTGAGTCTGTCCACCCAGACACCGACCATCAACAAGGGTGAGGGCTTCTGGCAATACAGCATCGGAGCACGTGTTGTTCCGGCAGAGTGGCTTGAAACCTATGTGTCCTACCGTGGCATCACCGATCACCCGGTTCAGGAAGATACGGGGCAGTACCATATTCGCACCAACATCCGCCTTAGCGAAAAATACACTTTTTCCATCAAGCTCTACTACGAAGATCTGGAGGGGCGTTTCCCCATTCAGCAATACTCACTCTTCCGCCATACGGGTGCGTGGTACATCGGCACCACAGTATTCCTGCGTGACAACGGCGGCAAAAAGGAACAAGGCCTCGGCATCTCCTTCACTCTGGGCGAAACAGGTACCACTCTTCCCATTGACCTGCTCTGATGAAGCGTTGCTTACCTGTTCTCCTGCCTGGACTCCTCATGGGAACCGCAGTCTGTGCAATGGCTGATTTACCCGTTCTGCAGCGGGTAACACTGAGCAACAGGGAAATGTGGCAGTGGGAAACGGAGCTGACCGGGCATAAGGAGCGCAACGGTGCTGTGCTGGAGTGCACGGCAAGCGCACTCTCGGATTTGCTCGTGCAGGCAGGCATGGAACCCTCAGTGGAATCCCTGGTGCAGGTGCTCACCACCCCTTGCAGCACCAGCACACCACAGGCAGAAATCAAGGAGCTGCTGCTGCCCCGCACACATCGCATCCTCGTAAGTCAGGATGCCACCTTTGCCGTGCTGGTCATCCCCGGCGTTAAAGGCGACACCCTGGAAATCTTCCGCGACACCGCCACCGGATTGACTATGCAGCGGCTTCGCAACCAGCCAGCGGCAACACAGCGCAACAATCAGTAAACACCCGGCGCCGCAGGTGGGTCAACATCTCTGCTATGTTCCCCACACAAGCTCAGGAAATCTGGATTACCCTTCTCTACTGCATACTCACCTGGGTGGCCTTCGCTGCCGCCTATTACCTGGCCGATCCCCAGCACCGCCGCAAGGAAGCCATGATTGGCGGGCTGATTGCCTTCATGGCGGTCTCCATACTCATGATGCTGGCGGGCTACGCCTCTGTGTTTATGGGAGTCGGGCTGCTCATGAGCCTGATTTTCCAGCTGTGCGGCGTTCTGCTCAGCGTCATGGCCGTTTCCCGCGTGGTGCAGATGCTCAGCTGGCCTCGCACCTGGCTGGCCGGCGGCCTGTCATTGCTCTTCTACCTCATCGTCAGCACGCTGATTGGCTGGAGCCTCCTGATAGAGGGAGCGCTAATGATGGATAAGCTCCGTAGTGATATCCGCCAATTCAAAACGCACCAGCTTCGCTAAATCGGCCAGCGATACCTGGATCTGCAGGCCGATGCGCCCGCCGGAGAAAATAATGGAATCAAATTGGGCGGCGCTGGCATCAATAGTCGTGCGGAATGCCTTTTTCATGCCGATGGGAGAGCACCCGCCATGCACATAGCCGGTCAAGGGTAGCAGTTCCTTCTGCTTCAGCATCTCCAGCGATTTCTCACCCACAGCTTTGGCAGCCTTGCGGAGTTCCAGCCCGGCACCAACGGGAATCACAAAAACATAATGAGCCCCGCTGCGCCCGGTGGTCACCAAAGTCTTGAACACCTGCTCGGGGTCCTGCCCCAGCAGAGCAGCTACCTCCAACCCAGGAATCGCGCCCTCGGATTCATAGGTATAATGCTGGTACGGAATTTTCTTCTGCTCCAGCAGGCGCATGGCATTCGTCTTGGTATTCGCGGCCATCGGGTCTCCGGAGATTTATTGAATATCAGCCTGAGCCCAGCTCCAGGGACGGTGAAAATCCGGTTCACCGCTCTGGTCATCAGAAGTGGTACAGAACTGGTAATCCGGACTGTTAAGAATGCACGTAGCAGCCAGACGGCAGGTATTCACATCAATACCAATGGAGCGCAGATACACCAGCGGCAGCTTCGCCTCGGCCTCCCAGCCATCAGCACGCACACACCCCGTAGTCTCCACACCCTCCGGCACACCGGCTCCGGCCAGCGGCTGGCGAGGACCCTGGAACGCACAGGCCCACCAGGCACCATTCGGGCACAGGTTGAACTCCATGTAATTCTTACCCTCTGCATCAGCCACAAAGAACTCCGCCGTGTCGTACTTCCACAGTTCCTCCTTGAACTGCCCGGGCTGCGCCTCCGGATGAATCACCACCGCCGCCTTCTGCGCAGCACGATACACCAGAAAATCGCCCTCCACACAAAAACTGAATTCCACCGGCACGCCTACAGCCTTGCCGTACCATTCATGACTGAGAGCCTGCACCACCGGAGCCTGGGAACTGATTACACATTGCATGGTCTCATCCTAGCAAATCCGCCCCCACATGGCAAGTTCACAGGAACGGGTGGGAGATTTTTTTAGATTGCTGCGCCAAATTGAAGTTTGTCGGGCAGGCGCAGCCTGCGGAACTTTAAGCCCCGGAGGGGCTATAGAGGAGAGGCAGGGGTAAGCCCGCGTCAGCGGGCGCAGCCCCTGCAACAAGCAAAACATGACGGAACCCGCGGAGCGGGTGACAGAACAGTCGCAACAAGTTAAGCCACCGCTCTGTCACCCGCTCCGCGGGCTCTGAAACTTTT
>JAGBZE010000098.1 GCA_017628435.1 Akkermansia sp. | reverse complement strand
CCCTTCTTTTCTTTCACGCACGCTCTGCTGCTTTTATCTTGTCGCTCGTAATTCTTCTATGATACTATCAGCTCAGACAAAGCACCCTCGCTCCCCATGAATAAGCATTTCCTGTTTCTCCTGCTCATCCTCACCACCATCCAGGCCTCAGGTGCGGGCAAGCACATCTGCACCAGAGAATCATGGGACATCATCGAAGAACCCGAGAATAATGAATGGAACCCGGGCTGGGTACTGCAGGCAAGAAAAAGCGGACAATCGACAGACCTTCACTTTCATTCACGCAGCCTGCAGAAGCTGTGGGAATCTGCCCATTTCCTCATTCTGAAAGATTCCGGTATAGCCCACAGCTCGTCATCCCTTCTGGTTGTTCACATGCCGGATACTGCGCGACCTGTTATCGTCTACCAATCCACGGAACCCACTCTCAATGCCAAATATGAGGTTGAACTTCTCGAAGCCAGCGAGAAAGACAACGAATTGAAGCTCAAAATCAGAGTCTTCGATGAGAGAAACGGCAAAAATCAATACATCATTCTGCATAAAATCGCTCCCGCAGATTAAGGTCTGCTCATGCGGACATGCTTTTTGTTTGCAAAAGGCCGTGGGTGCGCGTACAATAGGCGCGTGAAGTGGACATCTGCTAAAATCTATGTTCTGAAAGCGGCCATCATCGGCACGACTCTGGGGTATATGTGTCTGGATCTCTGGCTGCTGCATGGCCCCATGTATGGATTTCTGCACAAAGACAAGCAGGCCGCAGAAGCCGCCGTTGTTGTATATGGCGAGCGCATCTCGCATGCTCAGCTGGCCCGCCACAAGGCAGAACAGGAAGCCATTTCCGGCCGCGAGAAAACCAACACCAGCATGGCTATGGACATGGTGCGCAGCTCCCTGCTCCGCATGCGCACCCGCTACAATGACAACCAGCTGAAGCACAACCGTTCTGCCGCAGAGCGTGAAGTGGCAGGCCTGGCATCCCGCGCCGGAAGCCCGGAGGAGTTCGACCAGCAGCTGGCCACGCAGGGCTACACCCGCCGCCAGTTCACGGATAAACTGGAGGCCCGCCAGATGCAGCTTGCCCTGCTGGATCGTAATCTGGAGCCCCACACTCAGGTGGACAACGCCGCCATCATGGCTCATTACAAGCTCATCAAGGATGAAATGACCATTCCTGCCAGCCGCCCGGTGAAGCATATTTTCATCGCCTCACTCAACCGCAGCGAGGATGATGCCCGCCGCGCTGCAGAGCTGGTCCTGTCCCGATTGGATGCGGGCGAAGGCTTTGCCGACCTGGCAGCCGAGGTAAGCGAGGACGAAGCCACCGCCAAGCGCGGCGGCAATCTGGGCACGGTGTATGACGATGCCCACCTGCCGCTGCCGGAGCTGAATCTCTTTGGCGACAACGCCCTGCCCGCCGGCACGCCCACGCTGGCAAAGAGCAAGTGGGGCTGGCATGTCATTCTGGCAGGGCCCATCACACCCGCCTACACCCCTTCGCTGGATGACTGCCGAGAAACGCTGCGCACCGCCATCATCAGCGCCCAGCGAGAGCTGGGGGTAAATACCTTCTTCGACACGCTCATCAAGGAAGCGCACCGCAAGCAACACATCAAGATTCATGTCAAGTAACAGCATTACTGTTTCCCGGGCTGCGCAGGGACTGCGCGGCACCATCACCGTGCCGGGGGATAAGAGCATCTCCCACCGTGTGGCCATTCTCGGCGCACTGGGCACCGGCTCCATGCAGGTTCGCAATTACCTCTGCAGTGAGGACTGCATCAACACCCTGCGCGCCATGCAGCAGTTGGGAGCCGATGTAACACCCGGCGACAGTGAACAGAATTTCACCCTGACCGGCACCGGCATGCAGCCCACCGCCCCGGCCCGCGATATCGACTGCGGCAACAGCGGCACCGGCATGCGTCTCATGGCCGGGGTGCTGGCATCCCTGCCTTTCCGCAGCCGCATGTTCGGCGATGCCTCGCTGAGCTCCCGCCCCATGAAGCGCATCATCGACCCGCTGGCCTCCATGGGTGCCCGCATTACCGCTTGCGGCGAAAAGCCCGGCTGCGCCCCGCTGGAAATCGAGGGCGGAACCGTGAGCCCGATTCATTATGACCTGCCCATGGCCAGTGCCCAGGTGAAGAGCGCCGTGCTGCTGGCCGGTATGCTGGCAAAGGGCCGCACCTCAGTGCACCAGCCCGCCATCACCCGCGACCACACGGAGCGACTGTTCGAGCACTTCGGCATTCCCTGCACGGTGTCGGAGGACGGTCTCGACATCGCCGTAGAAGGCCCAGTAGTCCCGCAGAACAAGGACATCACCGTGCCGGGCGATATCTCCAGCGCTGCTTTCTGGCTGGTAGCCGCCTCCATTGTGCCGGGTAGCGAGGTTACGCTCCTCAATGTGGGGCTGAACCCCACGCGCGATGCCATCATCACCGTGCTGCGACGCATGGGGGCCGATATCACCATCACCAACCGCACGGAGAGCGGCGAACCCTACGGCGACATCACCGTACGCGCCCCGCAGAAACTGGTGGCCACCGAGGTGCTGAAGCCGGAAATCCCGAACCTCATTGATGAAATTCCCGTGCTGGCCGTAGCCGCCGCCTTTGCTGAGGGCACCACCCGCATCCGCAACGCCGCTGAGCTGCGAGTGAAGGAAAGTGACCGCATTGCCACCGTGGTGGGCAACCTGCGCGCCATGGGGGGCCAGGTGGAGGAATTCCCGGATGGCATGGAAATCACCGGCGGCGCCCCGCTGCACGGCGCCACCATGGATTGCTACGGCGACCACCGCATCGCCATGAGCTTCCTGATGGCCGGCCTGAATGCAGATGGCGAAACCACCCTGCACAACTGCCACAGCATCAACACCTCTTACCCCGGCTTCGAGGCGCATCTCCGCTGTCTCACACAAGGCTGATACCCACCATGGCACGAATCACCCAGGAATGCGTGGCGCGCATCAAAGACTCCGCGGATATCGTGGAGCTCCTCAGCAAGTATCTGCAACTGCGCCGCGCCGGCAATTCCTGGAAAGCCTGCTGCCCCTTCCACAGCGAGAAAACGCCCTCCTTTCATGTGAACCCGGCGCGCCAGACCTTCCACTGTTTCGGCTGTGGTGTGGGCGGCGATGCGCTGAAGTTCATCATGATGTTCGAGAACCTCGATTACCCCACCGCCCTGCGCCGCCTGGCGGATATGAACGGCATTCCGGTCATCGAGGAAGAAGAAAACCCGGAAATGGCACGGCTGCGCCGCATGCGCGCCCGAGTGGTGGAGGCCAACACCCTGGCCACGGATTATTATCACCGCAAGCTCTGCCGCGATGCCGGGGCTGCCCACGTGCGCGAATACCTGAAGCAGCGCGGATTCGGCATTGAGATTGCGCGCGCCTGGCAACTGGGCTGGGCTCCGCCCGATTTCCGCGAGCTGGAGCAAATCGCCCGCAGCCAGAACATGGATGACCGCCTGCTGGCAGAGGCCTACCTGCTGGGCCGCGGTCAGCGCGGGCTCTACCCCGTGTTCCGCGACCGCCTCATGTTCCCCATTCACAACGTGCGTGGAGAGGTCGTGGGCTTCTCCGGCCGAGTTATACGCGCCGACCAGGATCCGCGCAAGTATGTGAACACGGCAGATACCGCAGCGTTTCACAAGGGAGAACTCCTGTTCGGGCTATACAAGGCCACCGGCCCCATCGGCAAGGCAGGCATGTGCGTGGTGGTGTGCGAGGGTCAGCTGGACGTGATTGCCTGCCACGAAAAGGCAGATATCCGCAATGCGGTGGCCGGTCTGGGCACAGCTTTCACCGACGAACACGCAAAAATCCTCCGCAAATACGCCAAGAAGGCCATTCTTTGCTACGACGGCGACAACGCCGGCATCAAGGCCAGTGAAAAGACTTTCCGAAAACTGGCAGCCGCCGGACTGGAAGTTTACCATGCCAGTCTGCCCCCTGGCGAAGACCCGGATTCGCTCATCGGCAGCAGCGGGCCGGAAGCCCTGCGCGAGGCCATCGACTCCGCGCGCCCGTATCTGGAGGTGCGCGTGGGTCAGGAACTCGCCCTCATTCAGGGCGATGCCAACGCCCGCGCTGCGCTCATCCCCCGCATGGCAGATCTGGCCGCCGAAATCACCGACCGCAACCGCCGCGACGTAGCCGTGGCCGACCTGGCCACCCGCCTGAACACCGGTCTGGAGGGGCTCCGCGAAACGGTGGAGGGCATCATCCGCACCCGCAAGGAAAGCCCGCAATCTGCCCCGGCTGAGCCTCAGTGGGAGCCGGATGAGGAGAATGAATTCTCCTCAGAGCCCATGCAGGAGGCTCCCCGCCGGGTCATCCCCATCACCCTGCACAACGCCATCCGCGACACCATCTTCCTGGCCGCCGTGAGCACTGAAGCCCAGGGCCTTCTGCTGGAGCGCATCGAGGAACTGCAGGAACCCATCCGCTGGCTTTCCGGAGGCGTAGTGCTGCAACGATTCATGGAGGCGCTGCCCGCCCCCGGCAATCCTGAGGCGTGGCAGGATTTCCTGCAGAACCTGCCGCCGGAACAGGCTGCAGCCCTGCGCAGCCTGGACATCACCCCGGTGGATATTCCGAATATCATGGCTACGGTGGAAACCACATGCAGCAACGCCGCCCTGGCAGCTCTCAAAGCCCATGTAGACCAGCTCCGCTCCCAGGTGAACACGCCCGGCATTTCCTGGCAGGAAGCCGCTCCCCTCATGCAGGAAATGAACGAGCTCCAGAAGCTCATCAATTCGGCAGAGTAAGTT
>JAGBZE010000097.1 GCA_017628435.1 Akkermansia sp. | reverse complement strand
GGATTGAGCTCAGAGGGTATATGTGGTAGAATGCCCGTGCTATGCAGCGTATTGTCCGCAAGATTTTCATTTTTCTTATTACCGCCTTACCTGCAGTTTGGGCGGATTCCCTGTCGTATTGGGAACGTCAGGGTATCGTGAATATCAATTTCGATGAACCGGTGGTGACCCGCACGGTGGTGGAGAATCAATACATGACCGGGGCCTCGGCGGCTGATAAGGGGCATGATTTGTTCACCATCAGCGGAGACGATACTCACAAACCCCGTGTAATCTGGGTAGACCAGGATTGCCTGCGCATTGAACCTGTCCCCGGCACCAGTATCAGCACAGAATTCTGCCTGAGGTTCCGGAACGGAGTGCGCTACCAGAGCGGCCGTCCTCTGCAGCAGTCAGAATTCCGTTTCCATGCCCCTGCCACTCTGCTGGTGAATGAGGAGCTGTGCGAATATCCGAATGGTGCCGCACTGGTATCTGCCCGCCACCAGTATACGGAGGAGGCCCGCAACCTGAATCCGCAGAGCGGCGTGAGTTATACCTTCCGCCGCGTGAAGATGGATGATAAGGGCGATTTCTTTGAAACCGGGGAAACCACCCGTGGAATTGCAGAGCAGGCCCAGTTGCGCCATGGCTACAGCTACAGCGTGCTGCGTTCTCTGGCACTGCGTGGCGTGAACTGGGAAGAGCTGCGCCAGGATATGCCCCTGCAAGGCTACGTGGTGGTGCGCCCGGAGCGCCAGCTGCCGGCCAACAGTATCTGGCGGCTTACGGCTACCCCGACCCAGGATAGCGCTTTCCTGGAAAGTAATCTGGGTGATATTCATGTCGCCCGCTCCCTGGTGGCTACCCCGGAGCAGACTGCCGGCAAGGCAGAACAGGGGCAAACGGTCAATGTGCTGGCGCTTCGTCTGAATTCCCTGGTGGAAAGGGAGCAGTTGAAGCGTGCCTTCCGCGAGATGCGCCTCACGCTGGATGGCGTGGAGACTACTCTGGCAGAGGATGGCGTGACCCGCACAGCCACGGTGAATGGCCGCGAGATGAAGGTGCGCTATCTGGGTGAGCTGGAGCCGCAGGAATTCACCCTGAAGGCGGCCTCCCCCGAAGCACGCGATGAGGATGAGGAACTGGTGGACGAGGAGAAGACCACCGGGCTCATGGTGCGTTATCATCATCCCACCGCATCCCCCGGCATGAAGCTGGCTGTAGAAACACCGGTGCCGGTGCGCGCTGAATGTACTTTGAAAGCCGGGCTGGAAGGCACGCTGGGACTGCGTCTGGAAAAGGATTTCACCTGCCGCCTGAGCATCACCCCCATGGAGCCCCGGCTCAGTTCGGATGAAATGCACTACCTGCCGCTGCAGGGTAAGCACAGCCTGGAGCTGCCCGCGGTGAATGGCAGCCGTGTGCGTGCCCGCCTGCGCCACTGGAAGGTGAATGAGCTGGCCCAGGCCTTGCCCAAGGTGCGCCAGCACCTGGAGCAGCAGGAGCGCCGCAGTGGCCTCGTCATGCTGAATTACGAGCGTGCTGTGGAACAGGCCCGCATCGATATCGGCCTTGCCAAGCCGGAGGACATGCCCGCTCGCCCTGCGGAGTATGAACGCGCCTGGGAGGTGCTGCAGAACCGCGTCTTCCTGGAGGGTGCCGGTGGCCGGCTTTTTGAAACAAAGGAAATTGATCTGCCTGGCGGGTCGAATCCGCTGGTGGGCGAATGCAAGGTGGAGCTGGACCTGGACGCCCTGTGCGGCGGCCAGATGGCACCTGGCCTCTACCTGCTGGAGATGGATTTCTACCCTTCGGAGTCTGTGGCTGCCGCCGCGCGCAATCTGGGGCTGAACCCGGATAAGATGGTGGTGCGCCGCGATACCTTTGTCACGGTTTCAGATCTGGCGCTGTGCATCATCGGCGAATCGGAGGAAGGGTATCCGGCGCTGGTGTTGCGGCATAGTGATGCCTCTGCAGTGGATGGCGCCCTGGCCACCTGTCTGGAAGCGGAGGACAAGAAGGCGCTTCCGGTGCATGAGGGTATTGTGACTCTGCCGCAGATTGGCGGTGATATTCTGTTGCAGCATGGGGAGGACTACTGCGTGGTGCAGCCGGTGGGCAGCCCCTGGAATCCCACCCGCATGAATACCAAGGCAGAGGGTGTGGAACTGCGCGCCATGCTTTGGACAGACCGCAACAACTACCGCCCGGGTGAAAAGATTTTTGTGCGCGGCTACCTGCGCGCGGTGGATGCTCTGAACCGCATTTCGCACTCCCGCCACCGTGAGCTGGAGCTTCATTTTACAGCGCCGGATGGCACCATTCTCTTCAAGCGTTTGTTCAATGTGGATGAGTATGGCGCTTTCAGCCAGGAACTTACCATGCCGGAGGGAGAGGAAGACGTCTGCGGGCAGTATGAGATTCGCGTGGGTACCACCTATCCCCGCACTCTTTCCCGCTGCAAGGTGAATTGCCAGGTGTTCCGCCGCGATGCTTTTACGGTGGAAGCTGAGGATGTGACTGAAAAGGTGGCACCGGAGGAATTTGTGCTGAAAGTGCAGTCTCAGGATTTCAATGGCTCACCGTTGAACACCGGCCGCGCTACGGTGAAACTGACCAGTGATGTGCCCATGGAGGGTGCCCGCGAGAGTGTGGCTGGCGGCCGCAAGCACTATGTGCTGCAGTTGAAGCAGCCGCTCGGGGCAGATGGCAGCACGGAATTCCGCTGCAAGCTGGGTGAGCGCGGCACAAAGAGCTTCACGGTGCACTATGAGGGTGCCGTGGCGAATGACCGCGAAGAATACCGCCGTTTCAACGGTCTTGGTGAGTACCAGCCGGCTGAGGTGGTGCCCAGCCTGGTGGAGGGTGAGCACCTGAAACTCACCTGCGCCTGCTGCGGCAAGGCTCCCGCCTATGGGCAGAGTGTAAAGGTAACATTGCGCGGCACGCGCCGCACTGCCACGCCGTTGCCGAATGGTTTTGTGCTCATCCGCCTGCAGGAGGAGGAAATCTGGAGCAGCTGGTTCAACGTGAAACCGGATACAGATATCTTCCCCCTGCCGCTGCAGGAGCTCATGAAGCAGCACCGCGAGGAATTCGGCAATGAGTTCAAGGTGGAAATCATGGGGCGCGACCCGTATGGCCGTGTCTTCACCAGCGAATACATGCGCTGGGCAGGCTACCAGCAGGAGGAGAGAGTGTATTTCCGCCTGGGCAGCAGCGCAGACGGGCACCGCATGGTGCTGGAATCCGGCATGGAGGGGCAGGGTGTGCTGGTGATTACCTGTGGCCAGCGTTCCCGCGTGATGCCCATCACCGTGCAGCAGGGACGCCATGAGTTTGCAGCCCCCCTGCAGGATGATGAAGGTGGCCATGTGCAGGTGCATGCCATTCTGCCCCGCCGCAATACAGAGACGGGCGTTATCGAGAATATTCTCACCGCCCGCACCACACTGAATCCGCCCGCCCCGCATCGTGAGCTGAATGTGGAGTTGCAGCTGCCGACCGAGGCTGTACGCCCCGGCACGCAGCAGAATATCAGTGGTCGTGTCACCCTGCCGAATGGAACGGGTACCCAGGCGGTAGTGACCCTGTATGCGGTGGATGCCGGCATGCTCACGCAGAGCAAGTATGAAAAGCCGGATGTGGCCGAAGCGTTGAGTTTTAAGCTGCAGACCCTGCGTCTATATCCCTGCCTGGTACGCCAGGTTTCCTTCTCGCTGAAAGTGCCTTACCAGCCGCTGCCGGGGCTCTGGCGGGGCGAGGGCCTGCAGGCAGATGGCAGCTGGAAGCACCAGCCCTGGTGGATGCAGGATTCCATGCCTCGCAATGGTCCACTCCGCGTGATGAAATCCGCTGCCCCCATGGCTATGGGGGCGGATGACCTGAACGTTGGTGTAGGGCTGGACGCTGGTGTGGAGGTGATGAATGCCGCCGGTGCTGTAGAAAGCGGCGCACCGCGTCTGCGCACGAATTTCAATCCGCTGGCTTTCTGGCGCAGCGCTTTGTACACCGATGAGCAGGGTTATTTCAGCACCACCTGCACCATGCCTGATACGCTGACCACCTATCGCGTGTTTGCCGTGGCGGCAAATAAGGAAGGTGGCCGCTTTGCCACGCAGGAGGGGCAGTTTGTAGTGAACCAGCCCGTGATGCTCAGTGTGGGGGCCCCGCTCTTCATGAGCGCGGGTGATAAGATGATTCTGCCGCTCACCGTAACCAATAACACGGAAGCCGAAGGCACCTGGCAGGTGCAGATGATGGAAGGCGGCGAACCCCAGCAGGTCACCCTGGCTGCAGGTGCCTCCACCACGCTGAATTTCGAGGTGAACCCGCAGCAGGCCGGCACGCAGAAATACCGCTGGACCGCCACCGGTGCCACGGGCGAGGACGCTGTACAGGCAGAATTTGCAGTGCGTTATCCCTCTCCGCTGCTGAAGGAGGCCCACCACCTGGTGCTCACGCCGGGGCAGGGTGCCCTGGTGCCGGCACAGAAGCTGGCCGCTGAAGTGGCGCAGGCGCCGGATTGCAAGCTGGAGCTTCATGTATCAGCCAACCCGCTGCTGCACCTGCAGGGCGCGGTGGATTTCCTGCTGGAGACCCCCCAGGGCCATATCGAATATATGGCATCGTCTCTGCTGCCGTGGTTGATGTATGACCGCATGGCGCCGCTTTGCCCGCGCATGGCGCAGACCCCGGCAGCCCTCGTGCCCCAGGTGCTGCAGCAGACAATTCAGAACCTGCTGCGCCACCAGCAGCCGGACGGCGGTCTGCCGTTCTGGCCGGGTGCCCGGGAAAGCAGCCTGTGGACCAGCGCCCACGTGGCCATGGTGCTGCGCATGGCTGAGGAACGCGGTGTTGACATTCCCTGGCCCAAGTGGTACGACCTCTTAAACTACCTGGAGAAGGCAGACCTTTCCAAGGCTTC
>JAGBZE010000096.1 GCA_017628435.1 Akkermansia sp. | reverse complement strand
AGAGAACATAGGTCGGCCCCGGGATAGTGGTGTAGTTCTCGTTCACGGCCGTGGTGGCGTAGAAGAGCTGGAGCCGCTTGCGAAGCGTGCGGTGCGGACCGGGAGGGGTGAGTTCCCGGGCGCGCTGGAGCAGGCGGTTCAGCTCACCCGTGCCGGGCATGTTGAGGGCCTCCTGCTGCACACGGGCAATGCTCTTGAAGATGGAGTCGATGCCCCAGGAATCCTTGGCGGAGACGATGGCAACGGGTGCGTAGTCCAGGAAGAAGAGGTTTTCCTTAATGTGCTCCTTCACGGTATCCTTGCGGGCGCTCATGGGGGCATCCGGGCAGTAGAGGTCGAACTTGTTCACGATAACGATGCAGGGCTTTTTCTCCTCTGCAATGATGGAGCCGATGCGGCGGTCCTGCTGGGTGACGCCGGCGGCCATATCGATGACCAGCAGGCAGATATCCGCGCGGCGGATAGCGCGTTCACTGCGCATGGCGGAGAATACCTCCACGGAGGTGTCGCGCTTGCTGCGGGGGCGCATGCCAGCGGTGTCGATGAGCACATAGCCTTGCTCGCCGCGGGTGTAGGGCACATCGATGGCATCGCGCGTGGTACCGGCCACGTTGGAAACGATGGTGCGCTTATCCTGCAGAATGGCGTTCACCAGGGAGGACTTGCCGGCATTCGGGCGGCCCACGATAGCCACCTTGATGGGGGAATCCTCGGTCACTTCCTCCTGCTCGGGCTCATCCTCCGGGGTGGCGGCGGCATCTGCCTCAGCCTTCTTGGGAGTAGCACCCAGGGATTTGAGCATGGCGTTCAGCTTATCCGCCAGGCGGGGGAAGCCGCGGCCATGCTCTGCAGAGGTGAACACATAGTCGGAGAAGCCCAGGTCGGCAAACTCACCCAGGTTGAGCTCCTGCTTTTCGGTATCGGCCTTGTTCAGCACCAGCAGCACGGGCACCTTGCTTTTGTGCAGGTGCGCGGCGATGGTGCGGTCGATGGGGGTAAGGTGGTCGCGGCAGTCGCACACGAACATGATGTAGTCTGCGGCGTTCATGGCGATATCGGCCTCCTGGGTCACCTGGGCGGCAAAGCCGTCATCCAGCGTGCTGCCGATACCGCCGGTATCTACTACCAGGGCATCAAAATCAGTGATACGCACCGGGGCGCAAAGGCGGTCGCGGGTCACGCCGGGCTGGTCATGCACGATGGCAATGCGGCGGCCCACCATGCGGTTGAAAATGGCAGATTTGCCCACATTCGGGCGGCCAACAATAGCGATGGTCGGAGTAGACATAATTCGTTAGAATGGGCGTTCAGATGCTTTTCGTATTTTTTCCTCACCGGGTTTGGGTGCTACATAGGGGATGAGACCCACGGGCATGATGCCCTTGCCGGTGCTGATGAGGTCTACCACACCGCCACCGCGCTTATAAAGTTTGGCAGAGGAGCGGTTGCCGTGGGTGTTCATTACGGCGTAGGTAAAGAAATCGGGTGAAGACTGGCAGAGAACGTGCAGGTTCTGCGCACTGTCAAGCAGCACGCGGGGCTGCATGAAATTGCGGTATTCGGCCAGAAAACATGCGCTGAGCACCTGTTTTGTGTCTCTGTTGATGGCCTGACCGAAAAGGCATTCCTTATCATTGATTCTGGCAAGTCGCAGGCTGAGGGTGAGGCGTTCGCCGCGGGCCTGAATGTTGAAATCGCGCATTTTGCTGCCATTGGTCATAGTGAAGAGACAGCGGTTGGAGCTGTAGGTGCTGTGACCATCGGGCATGCGTAGGGTGGCAATCACGGTGTAGCCGCCAGCCGTGTTCAGGCGGTAAGTGGTCTTCAGGTTGATTTCGAAGGAGCGAGTGGAGCCTGGCGTGAGTACCAGATCCGGATAGCGAGCTGCAGCTATGGGGGCCACTTCTCCCTGTTCTGAACGCTTGGTCATGGTGAAATTAAGCCAGGGGCGCCCGGGGCTGTTCTTGAAGGTAATAGAGGCATCCGTCTGGTTTACCACGGTAAGTCGCATCACGACGTTTTCACCAACGACGAAATCCTTGCGTACGGGTTGCAGCTGTACCTCAATCTGGGCAAATGCCTGGCTGCAGAGCAGCGCGCAGATGACGGTGAGTATAGTCTGGTATATGTTCTTCATAAGACTTTGTTTTATTCAGTGGGGAAAGCAATGCGGAAACCGCAATTCATGTTGTTCCAATTCCGGCTACTGGTCGGGAGTATTTTCCCATTCTCGTCCACCAACAGGTAGGCAGTGCCGTTGTAGATGCCGGGCAGGGGGGATTCCGCCTCGCTGCGGCTCCATTCCAGTTCCATTCCGGCAGGAATTTCGCTCCGTATGGCCTGCAGCTGGTTAGCAGTGGGCAGGGTGGCGTTATGAAAACGGGCGTAGAGCATGGCTTGCCAGTAGCTGACACCCGTTACAGGAAGGTCAGGAGATTTCTGCAGCTGCGCCTCCCATTCTGCGGGCTCAGACTCGATGTCGTCTTCTGTAAGCCCCGATATCAAAGCCAGCTGGGCCTCCCTGGTCATGGCCTCGTACTGCTGTAGGAAATCAGCATACTGCTGCACACTGACGGGCTGCCTGCGCACACGTTCATGTTTGCCATTCGTCTGGCAGTGTATATACTCCGGGCCGCAAGCCGGGGAAATGACCGGAGCACTCAGGCCCAGCAGACTTCCCATGCTGCTCAGCAGAATGATGATGCCGGCAGAAATGGAAAGGTAAATACCCCATTGCCGCGTAAAGGAACGAATGCGTCGTGTGGCAGGGTGGCGGTTGATTCGTTCTCCGAATCGGGTCAGTGCAGATTTCTGGTTTTCCGGCACATCGTTACACTGAAGCTGGTTGATGACGGTATCTGCAGTCTGCTTAATTTCCTGCCAGCTGAGAAAGTCTCCTTCCACTCCATTTTGAAGCCACTGCAACAGAGTGATAGTCCGGCCAAGTCCGGGTGCCTTTTCTTGCGGACATAGCGTCCAGAGTGCCGCAGCCAACGCCTGCATCTGTTCCTGCGGAGCGTTTGCCTTGCCTTCTACCAGAGGGGAAAGGAAATGCACCTCACCGGATTTTTCGAAGTAAATGGAGGTAGGAGCCATGGGCATGGCGGCGTGCCCGGCCTGTGCATAGGTGTCGTACATTTCGGCAGCAGCAGAAATAATGCTGCAGATTTCCAGTGCCGTGAGGGTGGCGTTCATGCCCGCAAGGCTTGCTAGTGATTGCCCCTGCGGAAGTTCCTGGGTGAGGAACCAGAAACCCTCTGCCCGCAGGGATTCAAACACATCTGCCACGTGAGGTATGCCACCGGTCGATCCTCGGTGGCGTGCCTGAATCAGGAATGTGCCTTCTTCCTCGCGGGTGGCATCGGGCTGCAGCACCTCCAGCACCACGGCGCGGTCTACGTGGGTCTGCCGGGCTTCATACAGCTCAGTATTCTCACGCACCTCCAGAAGGCGAGTCAGCGAGTATACACCCAGTGTGCGCGGAAGCTCAGGGAAAATCGGGGTCATTGCGGTAGAGGAAGATCAGGGAGGAAATCACTAGCTGGCAGAGCCTCCTCGTAGGCGGGTACCAGGCCGTCATCCGGCAGCAGATTGTTGTTCGGTACGTAGCTGCGGCGGCTCTGTCGGCGGTTCAGAATCTGCTCCTGGAGAATCAGCGCGGCGGGGGAGCTGATGCAGTCCAGCGGTTCTCCCTTGTAGTACAACTTAGCGGTGAATCCATAGTACCGCAGGTCGCCGTAGGCGTTCAGTTGTTCCTGGGTCAGCGGGGGCATATGGTAGGAAACCACAAGGTTCTCCTCCCAGTTGTTCCAGGTGGGTTTTTCATTCTGCCAGGTCAGCTGCGGGGTGGCCATGCGCGAAAACTCAATGCGCCGCCCGCTTACCAGGTCAAAGAATTGAATCGTGATGTATATATCATCCGGGCGAACCTCTTCGCCTGGCGCCAGCAACACCGGAAGCAGCATATCCACCTGTTCCCCTCCTTCCGGGCTGTATTGCTGGCGCACCTGGTGCGGACCGAAGGAAAGTTTGCCGCGCAGGGCCGAGGTCTGGTCAAATCCGTAGGTCAGGCGGTGCGCGGCGCGCTTGAAATAGCTACCGGCCTGGTCGCGCATCTGGAATACCTTTGTGTAATACTCTCTCGCCTTTTTAGGATTCTGCAGCTTGTCGTAGGCCATGCCGTAGTAATAGAGCAGGGCGGGATGCTCCGGGGCCATCAGCGTGCCTTCCTCCAGATACAGTACACACTGGCGCATATCACCCGCTGTCATGGCTGCCACAGCCTGGCGGATGAGGCGGGTCACCTCTTCCTTGTCTTCCTCGCTCAGGTTGCCGGTGGCTGCATCTTCCGCCGGGGTGGATTCCTCTGCGGGAGCCGGCTGGGTGTAAGCCTCATCGAAATCAAACATGCCCTCCTGTGCCAGAATGGTATCCACATCGCGCACGCGCAACGGTGGCGGGGCATCCTCATCTGTCTGGGGATCGCCTTTGCTGGCCGCGATACCGGCTGCACCCTGGGTGTTCGGTGCAAGCTGGGCCAGTTCTCTGGCTTCAATGACAGCCAGCTGGGCGTGAGATGCCTCCAGTGAGCGCTCGTAGGCCATGTCCAGTCTGCGGGTTACCCCCACTCCCAGCACGGCCAGCTCTGCTGCTACCGCCACCAGCAGCAGTGTGACCACAACCCGGCGCGCTACCAGGGCACGCAGCAGCTTTCCGCCGCAGCGTCGGGCGCGAGGCAGAATCGCAGAAACCAAACCGCCAATGGGCAGTTTAATTTTTCTGGTTGTCTTTTTGCTCATATTCCAGGATTTCGCCCTTGTACCGGGCGAGCAGCGCCTGCATGAACTGCTCTGCCGGCTGGTTGGCGTCCGGATCAAAACCACCGTAGGTCATGCCATCCATGCGGATTCTGCGTCCGTTCACCGTGGCATAGGCCACGCCTTTGTATCCCTTGCCCCATTGACGCAGATCCAGTCGGCTGATGTCGCTGGTGTGGAACTGCTGCCCGGCGGCGGTTACCAGCTCACCTTCCAGCGCCATTATCCGGCTGCGGGTGCGCAGGGCCAGGAAAATGATGATGCCGCTGATAAGCATGCAGATTGCGCCGGCCAGCCATTGTTCACGGATGGCCGCGGTATCGTAGGCGTGTTCTGCCGGCTTAACCGGAAAATGCATGCGGGCGGTGTAGGCAGTCCAGCAATCGGCCCAGCTCCTGCGCATGGCTGCGTAGTCTGCGGCCTCGGGTGGGGTGGAGAGCACGGCTGCGCAATTGGCGGGTAGGGGGTATTTACCGTCAATCATCCATTCGCCATCCACCTGTTTGGCGGGAATAAGGGGGTGGCTGGCCTGGGTGGAATCCCACGTTCCTGTGTTGCTGGCCATGTTGCCCAACCTGGCAAATGCCTGGTAGGAAAAATACACTTCATTCGCCTTGCGGTAGCCTACGGCTCCATCGTAGAAAAAGTACAGGCCAAAGCCGAAGAATGCCAGCAGAACGATACCAAAGCGCACAAAGGTATCGCGGGTGGGGCGGCAAATGATGGGTTCTGTTGTCATCTGCGCGTGATTCTACCACAGCTCAGCCGCTCTGCATAGCTAAAAATGACGCTACCGCGCGTGCTGACGCGCTGCATGCGCGCGTGAGTGACAAAGTATTGGCTTGCCATGGCGCCGGAATCCTGCTAGTCTTCTGCTCATGAAGGCACTGCTTCGGGTACTGTTGATGACCATGGGTACGGTGGTCTGTGCCCAGGAATTTGCCCCTCTGCCTATGGAGCTGGATCCCCTTACCCTGGATGCCGTGCCGTACGAACCTGTTGTTGAGGTGGAGGAAGAAGCGGGGGATAATGAGGACTTTGCGGATGAGGTTTCTGAGGTGTTGGATGTGCCTCGTGACCAGACTCGTGTGGCCGTGCTGGGGTATCATAATTTCAGTAAGAAGGCACCTGTTTCGCAGATGCTTCTGCGTACATCTGAGTTCCGGGAGCAGATGGAATATCTCCGGCGTGCCGGCATCACCGTCATCAGCATGAAGGAATTTCTCGAATGGCGCCTTGGCACCCGCACGCTGCCGGCCCGCTGCGCTCTTATCACGCTGGATGATGGCTGGAAGAGCGTATATACAGATGCTTTCCCTATTCTGAAGGAATATGGCTATCCTTTCACTCTTTTCCTTTACACTAAGTACCTCTCGGGTAGGGGTGATAGCCTTACACCGGCACAGGTGAAGGAGATGCAGGCTCATGGTGCCACGGTGGGCAGTCACTCCGTCAGCCACCTTTATCCCAGCAGCTGGAAGAAAACGGAAAAGCAGGGGCCGGAGGCCTACGCTGCTTTGATTGATGCAGAGTTGGGTGAATCTCAGAAGAAGCTCAGCGAGATGTTTGGGCCGGTGAATACATACTGTTTTCCCGGGGGCTATGTTACCCCCGGTATGATTGAGCGTATTTCCGGCTATGGTTATGCGGCTGCTTTCACAGTGCTTCCCGGCAAGGTGACGGTGAGTGAGGACCCGCTCCAGATTCACCGCTACATGATTTTCGGCAATGATGGATCAGTATTCCGCCGAGCCGTGGATTTTCGCGCCAGTCAACTGGGCACCAGCGTGGCAACGGGTGCCAGTCCGGGCACTCTGGCTCCGGACATTCCCGTTCCCCCATTCCCTGTTTCTCCCCAACCGCAGGAGACGGTGGCTCCCGATTTTCCGTCTATCACTGCGTACATGAATGGAGTAAGTGGCCTCGACATCACCACTGTGCAAATGAAGGTGAGTGGCTTCGGCGTTGTGCCGGCCAAAGTGGATGAGGCTACCCGCACCGTGCAGTGGGTGTTGCCCTGCCGCATCTACATGCCCAATATCTCTGCGCACGTTACCTGGAAGGACAATAATGGCAAGGCTCGTAAGGCCGAGTGGTCATTCAATGTCGATCCGAACGCGCCTATCCAAACAGAAAACCCCATACCATAACATATGGCATCCGAAGAAAACATCCAGCCCGAGCCTGAGGTGAAGCCCGCCGCCCGTAAGCGCGCCCCGCGCAAGAAGGTGGCAGCCACTCCGGCTGGTGGAGAAGCCGGCGCTCCCGCCGCCTCCGCTGCCGCACCTGCCAAGAAGCAGCGTGCTCCCCGCAAGAAGGCCTCCAAGCCTGCTGCTGAAACACCTGTAGAAAAGCCCCAGCCCGCACCCGTGGCTGAGCCCGCTCCGGTTCCTTCTGAAAAGCCCGCCGAAGCACCTGCTTCCCAGAAGGAACAGAGCCCCCGCAAGGATAAGGAGCAGCGTAACCGGCAGCATAAGAACAATAAGCCGCAGAATCAGCAGCCTAAGCCCGAGCAGACTCCCGCTCCGACTGCCCCTGCTGAGAAGATTGCCGAGAAGCAGGAGGACCGCGCCGCCGATATTGAAAATCCGGATGCCGCGCCCCAGCTTCCCCCCGCTCCTGGCTTTGCTACTCCTGAAACTGTGGGTGGTGGAGAAGGCGGTGGCAACAGCCGCCGCAAGCGCCGCCGCAACCGTAATCGCAACCGTGAGAACGGTCAGCAGCCCCAGCAGCCCCAGGCTGCTCCGCAGGTTGACCCGCAGGAGCTTGTGCGCCGCGCCTGGAAGATTTTCCTGGGCGAAGTGACCGAAGAAGGCCTGGCTCTCATGGACGACCGCACCGCCGCTGAGGCTTCCCGCCGCGCTTTCCGCGTGGCAGAGCTGTTTCTCATCGAGGCTGCTCGTCACCGCCCCGCTGCTCCTGTGGCGGAGGAAGCTCCGGAGGAGCCGGAAGCTGACGATGCTTCCGAGGAGATGCTTCAGGAGTAAATCAACGTTCTTATATAATATATATAGCAAAACAGGCACTCTGCGAGCAGTGTGCCTGTTTTTACTATATATAAGAGTGGCTGTTTATTCCTGCTTTTGTCGTGCGTTCAACTGCTTACGCAGTCTGGTGCATTCCTTCAGCCCCACTTTCACTTCTGGCAGATTCAGTGGGCTGGAGAGCAGGGATTCTGCGTAGCCATACATGCGCGCTTCTTCAATGTTGTAGTTGAGGTAGGCATCGGAGTGGTAGAACTTTTCGCAGAGCTCCAGCATGCGGTGCAGGGCTGCAACGGCCTCGGGAGTCTCAGTGTCCAGACTGTTGCAGCGGATGCTGATGATGCATTTGGTCCATTGCGCAATCTCTTCCAGCTTTTCGACCTGTTCGAAGTGGGTGAAAAGCCTTTCCCAGGCGGGGGCATAGTAGGCAAACCCCACAGGCCCCATGAAGGCCAGGCTTTCCTGCATGTGCTGGTAGCCATCGGTGAGCTCCTCGAAGATCTGCTCACGGGTTTTGCCATAGAATTCCTTTACGGCATACCTCTCATCGAGCGAGTCGTAGACGTTGATATCTTCTTTGCGGGGCAGGGTGTTCATAATCGCGTTTTGTTCTTGCGAAATTCCCGCGAATCGGGAATGCGATTCCCGATTCGCGGGAATTGTATGTTCTAAAAATGCCCGAAATCGGGAATATGTGGATTTTTATTGAGCTAACCGATGCCGCCGGCTTTTTCTGAGGGTGAGTCTGCTGCTTTGCTTCTTTCTGCGGATATGGTACAGGCACCAGACAAGAGAGACCAGAAACAGGAGTCCGGGCAACACGGTGCATCCTGCGCCGAAAGCGGTCAATTCGTGGTAGACGGCGGCATTCCACGGGTGCTGTTTGTCTACACTGACGGGAATATAGCCCAGCTCGTCATGGATGCTGCGCAGTTGTCTTTTTGTCAGGAGCAGCCCGGCGCTGCGCAGTTCATGCGGTTCGCCCTCATAGTCGAAGCTGACTCGGGGCCTGGAGCCCCAGCTTGCGCCGCTGTTGAGCGTTCCTCTGACGATGGCGTATTCCGCAGAATCACGGTTCAGCGTGATATAAGCGGCGTTGCCATTTAAAAACGCCGCACCGCCGGAGAAGCACATAAGCGCAACACTCAGGGCAACCGAGCTGCTTTTCTCCTCTTTGTGTTGTTCTTTCCGGCTTTTCATAGGGAAACCAGGTGTTAGTTTTTCTCCTCCAGCCAGGCGCGGAGACTGTCATCGCCATGGTGATATTTTTCACAGAAGGAGAGCATGTTTCGCAGAATTTTGCGGCATTCCGGCGGGTCATTTTTCCACCAGCCGTAGCGCCAGACGATGATGCAACGGGTGTAAGCGGAAAATTCGTGTATGAATTCCGGATCGGCGGCTTTGAAATCGTAGTAATCGAGCATCTTTTCCCAGGCCTGGCCATAGTAGGCAAAGCCGGCAGAGCTCATCCACCCGAGGTGTTCGCTGTAATGGGCAAAATTCTCCAGCAGGAGTTCCATCGCCTCCTCCTGCGTCTTGCCGTAGAAGGTATCCAGCGCGCTCTGCTCATACACGCTGTTGCGCGAGTTGATATCTTTCCTGCCGGGGAGTTGCTGCATGGTGATTTAATGGATAAAAAATCCCCCGCCTGCATGATTGCGGGCGGGGGATTGGTAAATAGTATCTTAGTTGGCCACGATGTTCACGAGGCGGCCGGGAACGACGATGACCTTGCGGACTGTCTTGCCGGTGGTGAACTCGAGCACGCGGGGCAGGGTGAGGGCGGTGGCCTCGAGCTCTTCCTTGGGAGCATCGGCTGCCACGGTCATCTTGTCGCGCAGCTTGCCGTTCACCTGCACCACGATTTCCCTGGTGTTCTCCACCAGGTATTCGGGGTTGAAGGTGGGCCAGGGCTGCTCGCAGAGCTGGCAGGCGGGCAGGGTGGTGAACTGCTGGCGCAGGATGCTGTAGAGCTCCTCGGTGATGTGGGGAGCGTAGGGATTCAGCACCTGGAGCAGGTTCACATAGTCAGCCACGCAGACGGTCTCGGCGCTGGTCATGGCGTTCACGCATTCCATCATCTTGGAGATGCCGGTGTTGAAGCTCATGGCCTCGATGTCTTCGGTCACCTTCTTGATGGTTTTGTGGGTCTCCTTGCGCACGGGGGTGACGGCACCGGCATCCTCACCGGTAATCTTGGTGCCGAGTACCCATTCGCCCTCCTGGTTTTCCACCATGGCGAGGCGCCACACGCGGGCCAGGAAGCGGCTGATGCCTTCCACACCCTTGGTCTGCCAGGGCTTCACTTCCTTGAGCGGGCCCATGAACATTTCGTACATGCGGAGGGAGTCTGCGCCGTAAGCCTTCACGATATCGTCCGGGTTCACCACGTTGCCGCGGCTCTTGGACATCTTCTGGCTGTCCTCACCAAGGATGAGACCCTGGTTCACGAGCTTGTTGAAGGGCTCGTTGGTGCTCACCAGACCGTAATCGTAGAGAACCTTGTGCCAGAAGCGGGCATAGAGCAGGTGCAGCACAGCGTGCTCGGTGCCACCCACGTAGAGGTCTACACCGCCGGGGTTGCCGCCACCCATCCAGTACTGCTCCACGGCGGGGTCAACGAAGGCGTTGTCATTGGTGGGGTCGAGGTAGCGCAGGTAGTACCAGCAGGAGCCGGCCCACTGGGGCATGGTGTTGGTTTCGCGGGTGAAAGTATCGGAGTACTGAATCCAGCTGGTGGCTTTCACGAGCGGGCCGCGGGGGTCGCCACTGGGCTTGAAGTCTTCCATCTCGGGCTGCAGCAGGGGCAGCTCGCTCTCGGGAATGGCGTAGTGGTTGCCGTCCTCGCTGTTCCAGACGATGGGGAAGGGTTCGCCCCAGTAGCGCTGGCGGCTGAACAACCAGTCGCGGAGCTTGTAGTTCACCTTGCCCTGGCCATAGCCCTTCTCCTCGAGCCAGACAGTCATCTGCTTCTTGGCTTCGGGTACGCTCAGGCCGTTGAAGTGCTCGGAGTTCACCATGGTGCCGTCATACCCGCAGAAGTTCTGCCAGGGGGTATCGGCGGTATCCGGCTGCACCACCTGGATGATGGGCAGTTCAAACTTGGTGGCGAACTCGAAGTCGCGGCTGTCGTGAGCGGGCACGGCCATGATGGCACCGGTGCCGTAGCCGGTGAGCACATAGTCGGCAATCCAGATGGGAATCTGCTTGCCGTTCACCGGGTTGGTGGCATAGGCACCGGTGAAGACACCGGTCTTCTCCTTGCTCAGCTCGGTGCGTTCCAGGTCGCTCTTGGCGGCGCACTCTGCCTGGTAGGCTTCCACTGCGGCTTTCTGCTCAGCGGTGGTGATGGCGGGCACGAGCTCGTGCTCCGGGGAAAGCACCATGTAGGTGGCGCCGAAGAGGGTGTCCGGGCGGGTGGTGTACACGGTGATGGTGTTGCCCTGGCAGTCGAAGTTCACCTCAGCGCCGGTGGACTTGCCAATCCAGTTGCGCTGCAGGAGCTTGATGCTCTCCGGCCAGTCGAGCGGTTCCAGCTCATCGATAAGGCGCTCGGCATAGGCGGTGATGCGCAGCATCCACTGGCGGAGCTTGCGGCGCTCCACGGTGTGGCCCTTGCTCTTCCATTCCTCGGCCTCTTCGTTGGCGAGCACGGTGCCCATGTCCGGGCTCCAGTTCACCATGCCTTCAGCCACGTAGGCCAGGCGTACGTTGTCAATCTGTTCGCGGGTCCAGTCCTTGGCTTCCAGTTCGCTCACGGGGCAGGCCTTCTTGAGCTCCTCGTTGTAGTAGGAGTTGTACAGGCGCAGGAAAATCCACTGCGTCCAGCGCACATAGCGGGGGTCGGTGGTGGCTACCTCGCGGTCCCAGTCATAGGAGAAGCCCAGCATCTTGAGCTGGCGGCGGAAATTGTCGATGTTCTGATAGGTCGTGATGCTCGGGTGCTGACCGGTCTTGATGGCGTACTGCTCAGCGGGGAGACCGAAGGAGTCCCAGCCCATGGGGTGCAGCACGTTGAAACCGTTCATGCGCTTGTAGCGGCTCACGATATCGGTGGCGGTGTAGCCCTCCGGGTGGCCTACGTGCAGACCGGCACCACTCGGGTAGGGGAACATATCCAGGATGTAGCACTTGGGCTTGCTGGCATCAAATCCCTCCTGGCCGGGGTTGAGCACTTTGAAGGTCTTCTCTGCGTCCCAGGTGGCCTGCCACCTGGGTTCAAAGACGTCGAAAGGATACGGATTTTTACGTTCGGACATGTCGCGCGCGACTATAGCGCACGCACGCGAGGAAATCAAGCCTTATGTGCTCTCCGGCAGATTGTATGCCACGGAATGATTCATACCGAGGGGCTGAACTTTGTCGGGGCACGGGACTTCAGTCCCGATTATGTGCACCGTGATTTCGGGACTGAAGTCCCGCGCTCCGAAAACAACAAATTGAGGAAGCCCGGAAAACTTACCCCAGATATGCCTTGAGGTCTGCTTCATACAGTTCGGGTTCCAGGAGGAAGGAATCATGCCCCTTTACCGAGTGGATGCACTTGTAGCGGGAATCAACGCCATTCTTCAGCAGCTTGCGGTGGAAGCAGGAGATATCGCGCGCTGTGAAGCAGCAGTCTGTGTTGATGGAGAAGAGCATGAAACGGATGCCGTGCTCTGCAAATAACTTGAACGCTTTATCTACACTGCCGAGCCCGGAGAATGTGGCCAGATCGTAGCCAGCCCAGAGGTTGATGATGCGGATGTAGGCATTGGCATCGTAACGCTTGGCAAACTTGGTGCCCTGGTGCAGCATGTAGCTTTCCGTGTTGCGCGTGGGGTTGTACCAGGTGAGCATTCCCTTGCGGTCGGATACGCCCTTGCGCGCGCGCTTTTCCAGTCCGCGCTGGTTGACGAAAAGTTTGTGAGATATCATGCGCGCCAGTGCCAGACCGCGGCGGGGCGGGGCGCTGAGCGGGTAGCGGCCTTCGAGGTAATCCGGGTCCAGCTCGATGGCGAGGATCTGCTCGAAGGCTTCCAGCTTGTGCTCAATGGCGGGTTTGTAGCCGGCACCGATGATGATGATATTCTTGATGCGGGTGGGGTAGAGTGTGGCCAGGGAGAGCGAGAGCATGCCGCCCAGGCTGGGGCCAACTACCGTGAAGCGGTCAATCCCGAAATAGTCAAGCACCTTAATCTGCGAGCGGGCCTGATCGTTGGCGTTCACCAGCGGGAATCGGCTGCCCCAGGGGTCGCCATCCGGGGCGATGGAGCAGGGGCCGCTGGAGCCATAGCAGCTGCCCAGGTAGTTGATGCAGATGATGAAGTATTTTTCCGTATCCAGCGGTTTGCCGGGACCAATCATGCGGTCCCACCAGCCATCGTAGTTCTCCGGTTGCCAGAAATCGCCGGCCTCGGGTAGGGAATCGTTGTGCCCATGGGCGTGGTGGCTTCCGGTCAGCGCGTGGAAAAGCAGAATGGCATTGCTCTTCTCTGCGTTCAGCTGGCCGTAGGTTTCATAGGCAAGCTGAATGCCGGGCAGGGTTTCGCCGTTGTCGAAGGTGAAATCGCCCAGGGGGAGGATGTGGGTGCGGATGGTCTGGCTCATGGTGGTGGAATACGAAAAAAGACCGGGCTTTGCAGACTCCGGTCTTCTCTCTGTCTATTATCCCCGACGGAAAGCTGGGGATGGGGTAAAATTACTTCACGCCCTTCTTGCTGAGGCGCGTACCGGCCGTCGTGCCCTGACGAGCCTTGAACTTGGGGTTGCTCTTGCAGATCACGTAGAGAGTGCCCTTGCGCTTCACGATCTGGCAATCAGCGTGACGGCGCTTCATGGATGCGAGTGAGGAAAGAACTTTCATGATATTTTGGTGATATGGTTATGTTGTTTTTGGAGAAGCTTATGCGTCGGGACGCAGATTATAGCGATAACTCGCGATTTGTAAAGACAAATTTGCGCACTTTCTGAAAATTTGCATATCAGAAGGGGCGAAGCTTGCCGTAAAAGCCATTGTGCAGGGCGCGGAAGAGTGTGTAAATGCGGGGGATATTGACTTCGCCGCAGCGCAGCATGGCATTGAGCGAGAGGATGATGTAGAATCCGCAGGCGGCCAGGCGGCGGGGATAGTTGTGCGGCGCGCGCAGACGCTGGAGCCAGGCCCAGTTGCGGGTCTTGTAATACTGGCGGGAGATGTGCAGCCCCGGTTCGTAGAAGAAGGAACGGTGGGCGATGCGGTAATGGATGAGCGGAATGGCGGCGGAGGGGTGTTCCAGCTCAGAGTTCAGCACGGTGATGAATTTGAAGCCGGCGGCGCGCACTTTCCAGGGGTATTCTTCGTCTTCGCCTCGGATGAAGAGCGCCTCTGTGGGCAGGCCTGCCTTGAGCCAGGCCTCGCGGGGGTACAGGGCACCCAGCCAGCCGCCGCGGCTGGGGATGAGGTTGCCCGGCGGTAGTTCGCTGCGGTGGATGGCGTTCTTCCAGTGGTCCGGCCCGCTGCCGGCGATGGTGAGCGGCCAGCTGAGTTCATCTCCCTTGGTGGGGTCAATTACGGCGCTCATGCGCACGGTGTCGGCGTTCACCGGTACGGCTAACAGGTTTTCCAGTGTGCGCGGGCGGGGCCAGGAGTCGTCATCCAGTACCCAGGTGAAATCTGCCTTGAGGGTGCTGAACGCATATTCCAGTCCGCGGGCGCAGCCGCCTGCATTGCCCAGGTTGCTTTCCATCTGGAGGATGTGCAGGGTGCCGTCGGGGAAAGTATTTTCTGCAAATTGGCGCGCCTCGGGCAGGGTGGGGTCATCTGCGCTGCCGTTGTTGATGATGACGATGTGCTCCGGACGGCGGGTTTGCTGCGCCAGTCGGCTCAGGCAGGTGAGCGT